>JBJKOR010000618.1:0-7299 GCA_046707185.1 Anaerolineales bacterium
CGGGCTGACGGTGTCCGGCATTGCCTCCTTTAACTTCGGTGCGTTGACGCTGTTCAATTCCGCCAGTGTGCCATCCTGCGAGCATGTTTCCGTTCCGTTAGTGGTTATTGTGGGTATTCTCTTTGGCGTGATGTTTGCCGCGATCGTGACCTTTGCTCTACGCACGTTCCGTTCCCCGCTTCAAGTTGGCGTGGAAACTCTGGTCGGCAAAACCGGAATCGTCAAAAGGGACCTCGATGGCATGGGACAGGTTCAAGTTGGCTCGGAGCTTTGGAGCGCGGAACCCATTGAAGGCTCAGGTCAGATTCGGGAAGGCGAAAGCGTCGAAGTGGTCGAAGTGAAAGGCCTGCGGCTCAAAGTCCGCAAGAAATAATTGCAATGTCCCGGTTATCTTTGCGATCATGATGAGATGATAGAATTCGATCAATCTCATTGCTAAAGCCGCCGCCAGAGCAACGGTTTATAAAACATCATGACATCCACACCAACACGAGATCGAGTCAATCCCGAAAATTCAAATCTACATCCCTTGCGCCGCCCCGAATGGATCAAAGTGCGTGCACCGTCCGGCGAAACCTACGAGCGTTTGCAAACGTTGATGCGCTCGAAGGAATTGCACACGGTTTGCGAGGAAGCCATGTGCCCGAACATGGGCGAATGCTGGGGCTCCGGCACAGCCACCTTTTTGATGCTTGGCGATGTATGCACGCGCACCTGCGGTTTCTGTGACATTAAACACGGCAAACCCGCGCTGATGGATTGGGGTGAAGCGGAGCGCGTGGCGCAAGCCGTGAAGTCCATGAACCTGAAACACGCGGTGATTACTTCGGTCAACCGCGACGACCGGCGGGACGGCGGAGCGCCGATCTTTTATATTTTAATAATACGCATCCGCGAAGTTCTGCCCGGCTGTTCGATTGAAGTTTTGATTCCCGATTTCAAGGGTTCGCTCGAAGCGCTCAAGATTGTGATGGATGCGCGGCCTGAGATTTTGAATCACAATGTGGAAACGGTGCCGAGATTGTTCAAAGGAGTCCAGCCGCAGGATAATTACGAATGGGCCGCGGCGACTCTCTCGAACGCCAGGAAGCTCGATCCTGATGTGTTGACCAAATCGGGCATCATGGTTGGACTCGGCGAAACGATGGATGAAGTCAAGGCCGTGATGCGTGACCAGCGCTCGTGGGGCGTGGATATTTTGACGATTGGTCAGTATCTCCAGCCCAGCAAAAAGCATCTTCCGATCGACCGTTATTACACCATGGAGGAATTCATGGAATTGAAATGCTATGGCATGGAGATCGGTTTCAAATGGGTGGAGTCAGCGCCGCTGGTCCGTTCCTCGTATCACGCTGCGGAGCAGGTGCGCGCCTTGAGCATCCTGCATCGCAAGCTGTACGGAGAAACTGCTTGATGAGCGCCGGTTATTATGTCAAATTATATTCCGTGACGCTCGTTGCATATATTGTATTGGATTTGGCCTGGGTGGGCGTGATTGCCCGGCCTTTATATCAGGATTATCTCAGCTTTCTTCTCACGCCCAGCGTTAACTGGCTGGTGATGATTCTCTTCTATCTTCTGTTCAGCGTGGGATTGCTGGTATTCGTCATCATCCCCGGACAGCAGGCGGGTTCACTGCAAAACATGTTGGTGCTGGCCGCTTTCTTCGGATTGGTCACTTATGCAACCTATGATTTGATCAACTTCGCCACCATCAAAGATTGGCCGGTTGTGGTTTCGGTGGTGGATTTGTTTTGGGGAGTGGTTGTCAGCACGCTGGTCAGTTACGTGAGTTTTAGTTTTGGCAAGTGGCTCGAGTGATCAATTCATGATCCCATCGAAGCGGGAAATCATTTCATCAAGCGATAGTTCGGCAAGCGAATTCAATTTAAGAT
This sequence comes from Anaerolineales bacterium, assembly GCA_046707185.1. Classification (GTDB taxonomy): domain Bacteria; phylum Chloroflexota; class Anaerolineae; order Anaerolineales; family Villigracilaceae; genus Fen-1038. Next base: position 1,896 of record JBJKOR010000618.1, read on the forward strand.
AATTCCCTTTGAACGGCAGCCGCGCTGTAGTCGGATTCGGTGCCAGCACCACAGCGATGCCTGCGGCATTGGCCGCCGCCACGCCGTTCGGCGAATCTTCGAAGATGATCGCCTCGTTCGCTTCGACGTGGAGCTGCTTCAGCGCCATCAGGAATAGATCGGGGTTGGGCTTTGTGCGGTCCTTCCCAACGTCATCGCCGCAGAGGATGATGTCGAATTGCTGAAACAGCCCGAGGCGGGTCAGATGCGCATCCACCCATGAGTGCGGAGAACTCGAAGCGACGGCGAGTTTCATTCTTCGGCGTTTGGCTTCGGCGATGAGGTTCATCACACCGGGCCTGATCGGGCTGCGGAGAATCTCATCGCCGCTTTCATTTTGGAAGCGCTGGCGCATTACATCTTCCTTGAGCGAGCCGTTCGTCAGCTTGTGAAGATGGAACGCCGCGTCGAAATTGGAAACGCCGTATCCGCCAACGGTCTGGATGAAGTCGTCCATTGGAAAGGTATGGCCGTATTCGGTATAGATTTTTTGCCAGGTTATGATTTCGGCGGTTTCGGTATCGAGGATGAGGCCGTCGAAGTCGAAGATCAATGCAGTAATCATGAGCCGCATTATACTCAATGGTTTTTAGTTAAACTTGTCATAAAGGACACAAAGTGACACAAAGGAAGAAAAAAGACCTTTGTGAGCTTTGTCCTTCGTGTTTAAAAAAACTTAATTGGCAAACTGCGGCAGCACGTCCGAGGCAAGTAATTCGAGAGTCTCAAAGTCATTTTTGATGCTGCTCAGAATGAGCAACTGTGTTCCGGCATCTTCATATTCGCCGAATAAATCTGCCGCCTGTGAAACGGTGAGCGCATAACCGCGAAATGGCTCAGGCAAATTCATTCGTTTTTTCTTGGCTTGCAGTTCGGATAAGTTCTTCGCCACCAGCAGGGCAGTGAGGTTGGTGCGCTGAATGGAATTATAGTCGCGCCCAACGTCTTCGCAATGTTTCTTGATCACCGCATACTTCTTTGCAACCATTCCTGGATCGCCGAACACATTGCAAGCATCCCCCCAACGCGCCACGGCGCGTAAGGTCAATTGTTCGCCGCTTCCGCCGATCAGAACGGGAGGATGCGGTTTCTGAACCGGCTTGGGTTCGAGCATCGCTTCCTTGATGTGGAAATACTTTCCATCGAAGGTGGCGCGCGGTTCGCTCCACATCTTCAGGATGAGCTGAATCGCTTCCTCCATCTGCTTGATGCGGACGGCAGGCTTTTCGGGAAATTCCCAGCCGTATTGGTTGTACTCCTGAACGTTCCAACCGGCACCGATGCCGAGGGTAAGTCGTCCGCGGCTGATGATGTCCACGCCTGCCGCGATCTTTGCCAGATGCGCCGGGTTGCGATATCCAACCGAAGTGACCAGCAGCGAAAGCCGCGTCTTGTTGGTGACCGCGGCCAGCGCGGCCAGAGTCGACCAGCCTTCCATGAAGGGTTCATCGGCTTCGCCCACGCCGCGGATTTGGATGAGATGGTCCATCAAGGAGAACCAGGAAAAACCATGCGTTTCCGCCCATTGCACCTTGCGCTTGACTTCCTCGAAGATCTCGTATCGATCAGAACCGAATAGCCATGAGGGATTGTGAATTCCAAATTTCATTTTTGCTCCTTGGTTTGGGTGATGAAATAGTATTCGGATTATACAAAGTTTATTAGCGAAGTTGTGAATGGAATGAATTGAATTCCAAACCGAAGTTTCCGCGCTCAGGCGTGCAGACTCATCATCACATCGCGGTTGGGGCGCAGGACGAACTGAACATCCATGCCCGGGATGGAATGCAGCTCGAATCGCTGGAGCACGCAAGCCATCACCAGTCCGGCTTCCATCAGGTCGAAGTTGTTGCCGATGCATTGACGCGGTCCCGCACCGAACGGGACGTAGGAGAAGTTGATGACCGGATGATGTGGATTCTGCTTGTGAGGTGGGACTAGACATGATTCTATAGGGCCGATAAAGTGGGATACCAAGTAAAAGATTAGCGGAGTATAAATGGGCCACGCAGAAAAAGCAACGCTCCCGCGAATTTCCATGATGCGGGTTTTTGTTTGCTCAGAAGCCATGACACTCGGCGTTCGCTTTTTGTCTCCACGTTTTATGTCGAAGTACAGTAGAATTAACGGTTGGGACTTTTGCAAAAGGCATGGCCTTTTCAAAGTTCGGACGAAAAGAATTTTTCCGCTAATACCCTTACGGGCACACGTCTCCGCCAAGGTACACGAATTCTTTTTAAATTTGTGAGGATTAGCGTGAATGCGCGGATAAATTTTGACTTCGAGATGCTCTGTTGTAAAGATTGATTTAAGTTTCGAGTGTCATTGCGAATAGCGCCTTGGCGCCATGTGGCAATCTCAACTAACCCACAAACACGAGATTGCAAAGCGCCTTTGTAATGACAGGCTTATAAAAGAACAACATCGAGAAACTATGTTGTAATAGGTTTATGAAAACAGATACATTACGGTAGGCAGAATATGATAAAACGAATTGGAATATTGACAAGCGGCGGCGATGCCCAGGGTATGAACGCCGCCGTGCGCGCGGTCGTTCGCACCGCGCTGGATAAAGGCGCGGAAGTATATGCGATCAATGAAGGCTATCGCGGCCTCGTCGAAGATGGCGAATACATCCGTAAGATGGACTGGGATTCGGTGAGCGGCATCCTGCAATTGGGCGGCACCGTCATCGGGTCGGCGCGCAGCGAAGCGTTCCGAACACACGAGGGACGCAGGCAGGCCGCAAGGAACCTGATCAATGCCGGCATCGATGGGCTGATCGTCATCGGCGGGGACGGCTCGCTTACGGGCGCCAACGTATTTCGCCAGGAATGGCCCACGCTGATATCCGAGCTTGTGCAAGTTGGCGAGATCAGCGCGGAACAGGCCGCGGCTTACCCGAACTTGTCCATCGTGGGATTAGTCGGTTCGATCGATAATGATTTTTACGGTACCGATATGACCATCGGAGCCGACTCCGCCCTGCATCGCATCACCGAAGCGGTGGATGCCATCACGAGCACGGCGGCAAGTCACCAGCGCACGTTCGTCGTCAAAGTGATGGGACGCAATTGCGGCTATCTGGCTTTGATGGGCGCACTGGCCTGCGGTGCGGATTGGGTTCTGATTCCCGAAGCGCCGCCAGATGTGGAGAATTGGGAGAACGTGCTGGCCGAACGCCTCAAAGCCGGACGGAAAGCGGGTCGCCGCGACAGCATGGTGATCCTCGCGGAAGGCGCACGCGACCGAAACGGGAATTACATCGGTAGCAGCGATGTAGAGCGTGTGCTGGAGGAGAAGCTCAAGGAAGAAGTGCGCGTGACCGTCTTGGGACATGTGCAGCGCGGCGGAAGTCCAAGCGCCTTCGACCGCACGCTCAGTACCTTGATGGGATACGAAGCGGTCAATACGATTTTGGCTGCCAAACCCGAGGACGAGCCGGTGGTGATCGGAATCCGAAACAATCGCATGACGCATTTGCCCTTGATGGAAAGCGTCCGCAAGACTCAGGAGGTGGCCAAGGCGATCGAGGCCAAGGATTATGAGCGCGCCATTTCCTTGCGCAGTTCTTCATTCAAAGATGCCTTCCATACATTCAAGACCATCGTGCGCGCTTTGCCTCACCCGGTGGACTCGACGAAGAAGCGCTTCCGCATCGCGGTGTTGAACGCTGGCGCGCCTGCACCGGGCATGAACACAGCTGCGCGCGCCGCCATCCGCCTCGGCATGGACATGGGGCATATCATGTTGGGAATCCATAACGGCTTCGAGGGGTTGATCAGCGGCGATTTGGAAGAGATGAGCTGGATGAGCGTGAGCGGCTGGGCTTCACGCGGCGGCTCGGTATTGGGGACGACCCGCCTGATCCCCAAGGGACGCGACTTGTACGCCATTGCGCGCACGATCGAGGATCACCAGATCGATGCGCTGTTGATGATCGGTGGTTGGAATGCTTATGAAGCTTCCTTTACCATGTTGAGCAATCGCCCGAACTTTCCTTCCTTTAATATCCCGATGATTTGCCTGCCGGCCTCCATCAATAACAATCTGCCGGGTTCTGAGTTTAGCATCGGCGTGGACACAGCCTTGAACAGCATTACGGACGCGGTGGACAAGATTAAGCAATCGGCGGGCGCGACGCGGCGCTGTTTCGTTGTGGAGGTGATGGGACATTATTGCGGCTACCTCGCCCTGATGGGCGGCATGGCGACCGGCGCGGAGCGCGTCTATCTCAACGAAGAAGGAATCAAGCTGCGCGACCTGCAGTTGGATGTGGAAAATCTATTGAGCGGATTCCAATCGGGGAAACGACTCGGGTTGATGATCCGCAACGAGTTTGCCAACAAGGTGTACACCACGAATTTCATCTGCTCGTTGTTCGAGGAGGAAGGACAGGATGTGTTCGATGTGCGTCCTGCCATCCTTGGACATTTGCAGCAAGGCGGCGACCCATCGCCTTTCGACCGTGTGCAGGCCACGCGCTTTGCGAGCATGTGTCTCGATTACCTGCTCGATCAATGTGAGAAGAAGGAATATGGCAGCGCCTTCATCGGCATGCAAAACGGAAAGATTCAATTCCATGATATGCGTGACTTCGACCGCATGATCGATGCCGAACACCAGCGTCCCAAGGATCAATGGTGGCTGGAATTGAAAAGCATTGCGAGCCTGCTTGCACAACAGGGGCCGAAAGCGGAGTAAGGTCCACTCTGGCGTTTTGTTTTTAGTATTACAGCGCAAAGTTGCTCTCTGCGCCGTCTTCGGCGCGGCCTGAAGGGTGTGTCGCCATGGCGCCATGCAAGAGCGCCACTTGGGTCCAATCTTGTGCTGTAATGTCAGGCGCTCCACAACGATAGCATAAATGATGCAAAAGAAAAACAGCGGCAAGTTCTGGTCGTTTGCTTTCTATTTTCTGTACTTTTCCGGGGCGGTGACGGTCAACACGTATTTGGCGTTGTATTTCCAGCAGAAGGGACTGCCGGGAAGCCAGATCGGTGTGCTGTTGGGACTGGCCTCCTTGTGCACTCTGATTGCCGGGCCACTGTGGAGCGGATTGGCGGATGCCAGCCAGCGTCATCATTTGATCCTGTCGATTGCGCTGCTCGGGAATCTGATCGGCGTCTTCCTCATCCCATTTTCCAATCTATTCTGGTGGTTTCTTCTTTTGATGGCGGTCAAATCCATTTTCGGCGGGCCGATCATCTCCCTGGCGGATAACGCCACCCTGACGGTGCTCGGGGAGGAGCGGCAGCAGTATGGCCGCATCCGCAGCGGAGGGACGATTGGCTGGGGAATCTTTGCGCCCATCGCCGCACTGGTGGTGGCGCGTTATGGGATGCGGTATAACTTTTCGATGTATGCC
>JBJKOR010000619.1:0-1596 GCA_046707185.1 Anaerolineales bacterium
GAGGAAAGAGCCGATCACGCCGATGACCAGGTCGCCGATCAAGCCAAAGCCCTTGCCTTTCATGAACTTTCCGGCGAACCATCCAGCCAGGATACCGACAATCACCAAAACGATTAAAGCTGAGAGACTCATTCTGTATTCTCCTTCGAAAGATAAGATGAACCAATTTTATATCAAATTGCCCTATCGAGCCATGCCATAATTTTTCTGGAGGCGAATCTTCTATCAACCCCACAAATCTGTTGCAATATCATCCAATCCAAGTGCGAGAAGTTTTTCCTTCGTGGGATACCCCGTCTTCTCGTCCCAGCCGCGCGCTTCATAATAAGCTATTAGCATGGCATGAATATCAGGGACGAATCCCTCCGTGCCGCCGGTGGCTAACGGCTCGAGCAGGGCTTTCGGCAATTTATCGTTCGCAGCGGTCAAACCCAACTTCTTTTTCAACGCGCGCTTCATGTTCCAGCCGCGCTCGCCGACCTTCATCATCTCTGCGATATCCCAATCGTAGCCGCAGGCCGCGTTGATCAAGTCCACTTGCATTTGCGGCGCGACGTTGGCAAAGATGCACATGACCATCGAGTTGAACACCGTCCGCCAATCTTGATGACGCGCCACATTCGCCGCCTTCTCCGCTTCGGCCTGGCGCGCCATATATTCGATTCCGATCTCCGGATAGGTATGACCAAAGTCCACGAAGAAATAATCCGATTGGTTATGGCAGGCGCCGCGCGGCGATGTGGCATACGACAAAGCCATCCCGGAGACTCCGCGCGGGTCGTGATAGGCCGTCTCAAGTCCGTTGACCTGAACCGCTTCCTCCTCCGCACCGAAATGTTTTCCGAGCCGCTTCGAGCCTTGGGCAATCAAATCTCCGAATCCTTCGCGAGTTGCCGTCATCCGCACCAACTCACGGACGACAGAAGCATCGCCCCACTTCAATTCGAGTCCGCCGGTATCCTGCGTGGTGATAATCCCCTTTTCGAATAAATAAAACGCCAGGCCAATCGTGTTTCCGGCGCTGATCGTATCCATACCGTAACGGTCGCATAATTCGCCAAGACGCGTGATCTCCTCAAGATCGTCGATCAGCAAATTGGGGCCGAACGATACAACCGTTTCATATTCGGGACCTTTGCGTTTCTTCTCGTCATCGAGCCTGACGACCCGCCCGCAGGCGATCACACAGGCATGACACGCGCTTTGTCCAACCAGAATCGTATCCAACATCGTTGCGCCGGATATTTTGTCCACGCCTTCAAAGCCGCCTTGATGATAATATTTCGCAGGCATCGAGCCGAGATATTCCGAGTAGTTCGCCACGCTGGCGGTGCCCATCTCGTGCAGGATGCGCGCTTCGTTGTCCTGCTTCAGCGTGCGATTCGATTCGGAGCGCAGGGGCGCGTAAAGATCGGAAGCAGGACAACGAAGCGCGCATCCTGCACGAGATGGGCACAGCCAGCGTGGCGAACTACTCGGAATATCTTGGCTCGATGCCCGCCAAATATTATCATCAAGGCGGCTTTGAAGGCGTGGACAAAATATCCGGCGCAACGATGGCGGACACGATTCTGGTTGGACAAAGCGCGTGTCATG
>JBJKOR010000620.1:0-3896 GCA_046707185.1 Anaerolineales bacterium
AATGCGATCCATACTGTTTTGAATAATTATTTAGATGCATTTCATGTATTAATAACGCAAACTGACGGTCAATCATTTACCACAGTGAAGCCATATGGATACTTCTATAAAATAACCTTTCCTTTTGAATTGATAGGTGCGGCACTTGTTCTGGTTGGCTTGAAGAGCAAAAAAGAGATAGAAAACAAGTTGTTACTATTTTGGCTTATTGCGTCAATGTCCATTCCATTTTTCCAATATGTCAATATAGTCCGATTCAACATCGTGTTCATTCCCATTCTATTTTGCATCGCACTAGCGATATATTGGATCGGTATGCATTATAAGGCTTTTCTGGCTATTTCAATTCTAAGCCTGCTTGTAGGTTTTGCCCTTTTTACGATTAGTTATCATGGAAAAGGCTATCGCCAACAAATAAGTACACAATTCCATGACGGCTTATTGCCAGCCATAAAATTTGCACAAAGCGCAAAAAGCGCCCCCATATGCATTGATGACAATAACGATCCGTCTACAATTGTTTTAGTTTCAGACCCCATGAATCCCACAGATTATTTAAAAAGCATTAAATACATTAATCCTAATGACGAACTTCGACACCCGCTCTCCTTTGGAAGATACACATTTGGACGGCATAATTGCCATGCAGAACCAGAGACAATTTATATAACAGTTGCCGGAAGCACCCAACCCAGCATGCCTTCAGTTCGATATAAAGTTAAGTTCTTTGACAGTTATGCAGTATTTTATCCTTCAAAATATCATTTAGAGAGCCCATAGTCCAAGTAGATGATGAAAAGTTGCCTAACAATAAAATGTGCTCCAACTGCCGTCCCCGGTGGCGTTTTGCGAGTAAATCCTGCGTCATCTCCGGCGCAGGGAGCACATTACCCGACATGGTTTGCGTACACACCATCAAAATTGATTTAAATTGGATTTCTCAGAAGCAGTAAAATAGAGGGGAGATGAAATCAATCGTCAATACCGTCCCGTTGGAACAACTCCTCGAGCAGCTTCCGAATACCTACACCTTAGCCGATAAGGAATTGATCCAGCGCGCCTACCGTGTGGCGGAAGAAGCGCACCGCGAACAAAAGCGCATTTCAGGTGAACCCTATATCAATCATTGCCTGGCCGTGGCGCAGATTTTGGCGGATTTACGCGTGCCGCCCGAAGTGGTAGCCGCCGGACTTTTACACGATACGGTCGAAGACACTTCAGTCACGCTGGGTGACATCCGCAATGACTTCGGGGATACGGTTGCGACATTGGTGGACGGCGTAACCAAGCTGACCAATCTGCCGCGTGTCTCGCGCGGCGACCAACATGCCGAGAAGGCCGTCAGTGCGAATAGTGAAGTTCAAGTTGCTGCGCCCGCTTCATTGGGCCGCAAAGCGGACCTGACGTCCGAGACACTGCGAAAAACCTTTCTGGCGATGGGTGACGACGTGCGCGTGGTGCTTATCAAACTCGCCGACCGTCTTCACAACATGCGTACGTTGAGTCACATGCCGGAAGAAAAGCGCAAGCGCATTGCACAGCAAACGCTCGACATTTTCGCGCCGCTTGCCAATCGACTCGGCATCTGGCAAATCAAGTGGGAACTCGAAGATTTATCCTTCCGTTATGTAAATCCACAGAAGTACAAGGAGATCGCAGAACAACTCGCCGTGCGGCGGCCCGACCGAGAAGCGCAAATCGAAACCATCGAGGAACAATTGCGCGCCCTCTTCACAGACAATAATATGCCGGCAGAAATTAGCGGCCGCCCGAAACACATCTACTCCATTTACAAAAAGATGAAGACCAAGGAAAAGACTTTCGAGGCAGTGCGCGACGTACGGGCAGTCCGTCTCATTGTCCCGGACATTGCGGCGTGCTACACCGCCCTCGGCCTGATCCATACGCATTGGCGTCCCCTCCCCAACGAGTTCGACGATTATATTGCCGCGCCGAAGGACAACTTCTATCAATCGCTTCATACCGCGGTGATCTGGGATGATGGCAAACCCCTCGAAGTGCAAATTCGGACTCAGGAAATGCACCAGAACGCGGAATACGGCATCGCCGCACACTGGCGCTATAAGGAGGGAACAAAGCGCGATAAGTCCTACGAACAACACGTCAACTGGCTGCGCAACATGATGGAATGGCGTTCGGATGTGCGTGACGCCACTGAATTCGTGGAGTCGATGCGCACGGACGTGTTTCAGGATCGCGTGTATGTCTTCACGCCGCGCGGCGACATCATCGATTTACCGGCCGGTTCCACGCCGATCGATTTTGCTTATCACGTTCACACCGATATCGGGCATCGCTGCCGGGGTGCGAAAGTTAACGGAAAGCTCGTTCCGTTGTATCACGAACTGAAGACGGGTGAACAGGTCGATATCCTGACCGCGAAGCGAGGCGGTCCCAGCCGCGATTGGTTGAACTCCAATCTGGGCCTGGTCAAAACCCAACGCGCCAAATCCAAAATCCGCCAATGGTTCAAGGAAGAGAACCGCCAGCAAAATCTCTCCCAGGGCCGACTGCTGTTGGAGCGCGAATTGCAGCGTCTCGGCATCCCGGAAATAAACTTCGAAAAAATGGCACGCGATCTTGGCATCAAGTCGCCGGATGAAATGTTCGTCGATTTGGGCACAGGCGATTTATCGGTCAGCAAAGTCATCAAGCAAATCTCAGAAACGGAAGCGAATGCTGATATCCTGACCGCCAATGCTCCCATGTCATCCACGCCTATAACCGGCGAAGTGAATATCGTGGGACTCAAGGGCCTGCTGACAACCATGGGTCGATGCTGCAACCCCGCGCCCGGCGATCAGATCGTTGGATATATCACGCGCGGACGCGGCGCCACGATTCACCGGCAGGATTGTCCCAACCTCCTGCGCCTCAGTTTAAAGGAACGCGAGCGTATCGTGCGCGTCAATTGGGGGCAGCAAGTACGCACGTTCCCCGTCCCGATCCGCATCAAGGCGTATGACCGCCAAGGCTTGATGAGCGATGTGACCAACTTATTGAGCGATGAAAATGTCAACATTGCCGATGTAAAGGTTAACGTTAATCGCAGCCTGGCCGAATTACGATTGACGGTTGAAGTGCAGGATATCGCCCAGCTCAGCAAAGTACTGACAAAACTCGAAAACGTTCCGAATGTGATGGAAGCACACCGCGTCAGCGGATAGCCCAGCCCCAATTCTCTCGAAATTCAGCAATGCTGAATTTCGAGAAAGTGACGCGAAGCGGCGGGAGGGGCGTGGTATAATGCGCCCGCTTTTAGAATGAGCCTACTCAGCGTACACGAAGCGCAAGAGCGCATCCTTTCCCATTTCAAATCGGTCGAGACCGAAATGTTATCCCTGACAGATTGTGCGGGGCGCGTGCTCGCGGCAGATATCATCTCTTCCGATCTCCCCCTTTTCGACAATTCGTCGGTGGATGGCTTCGCCGTTCTCGCGAACGATTTAGCAAAGACCAGCACCGCTACTCCCGTGACGTTGAGCGTGGTCGCCGATATCCCAGCCGGATCGACTTCTGACATCGTTCTCGCACACGGACAGGCCGCACGCGTAATGACGGGTGCGCCCCTGCCCCAAGGCGCGGATGCGGTTGTAATGGTCGAAGATACAAACTTCAATGTTCGAGCAGCCGGCTCGACCGCACCAAAAACCGTTAAAGCTTATAAAAGCGTGCACGTCGATGAAAATGTCCGCAAGCGCGGAATGGATATCAAGACCGGCCACAAGGTTTTATTTTCCGGCGTGCAAATAAAAGCGCGGGAAGCTGGTCTGTTGGCCATGCTGGGCGTGGCGAACATCTCAGTTTATCGAAAGCCGCGCATCGCGCTGCTCTCCAGCGGCGATGAACTAGTGCCGGTCGAAGCGCGGTTGACA
>JBJKOR010000621.1:0-1463 GCA_046707185.1 Anaerolineales bacterium
GTTTTCAACCCCTCCCGCGCTCGATGGTATTTCGTTCGTTGCTTTTTATATTTTGTTCGCTTGGATTTTATTCCTGGCGTTGACTCTGTTCGGCGAAAGAATCCGTTCTGTCGAATGGCTTCGGCGAATCATGGATTCGCGATATTTGATCGTTCTGCTTGCCATTATATTGGCGGCTATAACCGTCAAACTTCAATTGGATGGCCTTCATGGCGGGATGAATTATTTGCATACTGTGCAACTTCAAAGGCATAATGATGTTTTGACAGGACAAGCGCCAAACCCGTGGCAGTATCGCGTCCTTTCGGAATACCTCGCTGAAGGATTCGTGGGTATATTTCGGCTATTCCGATTTCAAGATCCAATCGGCTTTGGCTTTATTACGTTCCGCGTTTTGCAAAATATCGCCATCTTTTTACTGGCCTTCTCTCTTTATCGTCGAACGTCCACGTCGAAATGGATACCGTGGATTGGGATTGGTTTGTTGACGTTCACCATACTGAATGGTTTTTATAATAATGACCTTTCCTTCAATACCTACTTCGATGTGATTTTTTATCTGGCGGCAGTGCTGTTGATTCTGAAACGCCAATACATTTGGGTCGCGCTGTTGATGATCCCTGCCGCGCTCAACCGCGAGACGAGCGGCGTGATTCCGTTCCTGATGCTTTGTGCCATTCTGGATAACCTACGGCTTTGGCAGAAAAAATATATTCCGTTTTATCTGGCGGTGGCGATCTTTGGCGTCATCTTTGTTGGGCTTCATCTTTTATATCCCAATCGTCCGATCTATATTCCATATAAACAAACGCCCGGTTACCAATTATTGCTTTATAACTTGACGCGTCCATTTACATGGGGACAGCTTTTCCACACGTTGGGATTTGCGCCTCTGGTGGCCCTTACGTTCTTTTTCGTTTTGCCCAAGCTATGGCAGAGATTCTTTTTGGTCCTGATCCCGATTTGGTTCGTGATCCATTCTTTTCTTAGCGTGATGGGCGAGACCCGCCTCTTCTTTGTTCCGCAGGCGATCATCTTCATTCCTGCGGCTTTGTTCGCACTGGATTATTTTCGTAATCTCGAACTTTCCAAAAATTCACTTCAACCGGAAGGCATTCCATGAGCGATATACAATCTGTTGTAGGTCCTTATATTTCGACTTCGATTCTGAAACAGCCGAAGCGCGTCATTCAGATCGATGAACCATTGAAATCAAGCGGATTGATCGATTCGTTTAGTTTGGTCGATCTTGCTTTGTTCGTTGAAGATACATTCGGCGTCCATATTGATGATACGGAACTCAATGCGCAGACGTTTGATACGCTGAATCAGTTGTCGAGCTTAATTCAATCCCGCCAGGCCAAATGACGACTTTTTCCCAGCGGCTTCAAGCGCTTCACGCGCGCGACCTGGAGCGGGTCGCGGTTATTCTCCAGCATTCCGGCCAGCCTGATTTACCAATT
>JBJKOR010000622.1:0-1208 GCA_046707185.1 Anaerolineales bacterium
CGCGCCGGTCGGCATGTTAGGCGTAAGAGGCGCCGCCTCGCGCGTATAAGCAACTTGCTGGCTATCCGGTGAAATAACAGGAGATGTACACCGATTCGCACCGCACTGGACAAGCATTTGCAGGGAATTCCCATCCCGGTCGACGTACCACAGATCCGCACCTTGTTTGTCGTTGAGGGCAGAGAAAATCAAAAACTCGCCGTTGGGTGCGGCATCGAAATCGAAGATCGATTTATCGAAGTTTCCAATTCGATGTGGCGATTTTCCATCTTCACCGACTGCCCATATTTGAATGTTATTCTTGATGGAAGCGAGGTAAACGATTTGAGACGGACGTACATGAACTATCCAATTGTGATCGAATCGTATGAACACAGTTTTGCTCCCCAAATTTCCAGCTTTCATTTTCAGGTGATAGGTGGCATTTGACTGAAGAGGCGCGATCGGCGTGAAACGCAGAGTTTTTGTGTCAATCCAATCAAGCTTGCCAGGTGCATTTGGTTGAATCGAAAATAGAGATTGGACAGCCGTTTGATTTACCGACTCTGAGAACCTAAGGGTGATGGATGACAGCGGGCTAATTTCTTCGCTTCCGTCTGCCGTGATCAAATTGACTTGAACGCCTTCCCACACGCCGACCCAAATCACTGCACCGATAATCATCATCAGCGCTACTGCCAAGCCGCCAGCAGCGAGATCGAGCGGTTGAAAAAATCGAAGCTTCATGGATAGAGATAAGGCTGGTCCGGCTGAGGCGTGGATTGAACGTCGCTCGCTTCGATCAACGGGATCGGCTGGCCGCCCAACGTCGAGGCTTGAACCGGCCCCTTAACCTCCACCCACGAACTTTCCGCCAAATCCGCGCTTTGATTCCAGTTGACGATCATTCCAATCGCCGACGCATCCGCTGTGCAGCAAGTGATAACAAAGCGGCTCACGATGAACTGATTGGCGGACAAGCGCGGGTCGTGATAAACGAAGCCAGTCACTCTGGCGGTCTGGCCGAGATACGGCGAAAGGTCAGTGGTCGAGCTGAAGATGACGATCCAATCCAGAATGTTGCGCGTGTCCGCCGCCGCTTGGAATTGGCGCGTGGACGAGCTGCTCACCAAGGGTGCCGTGACGTTCATACCGCGCGTGGAGGCTGCTGTTGCGTCAAGCGGATGCGCTGGAATTAGAACGCCAATTATCAGTGGAATGACTAGGAT
>JBJKOR010000623.1:0-2105 GCA_046707185.1 Anaerolineales bacterium
TGGCTGGGATGGGCAATCACACTTCTGCTGCTCCAAATATCGAATCTATTCGTTCCGATCAACATATTTACAAGCGCCCTCTTTTTGATTCCTGGGGTGGCATTTGCGGCTGCATTTCTAAACACGAAGCTTAAAAAGCAACAGCCGAAAGCCACCTCGTGGATTTATCCCACGGTATTAACGGTCGCGGCGATTTGGATCGCGATCCTCTCCATGCTCTCGCCGCGCAACAACGACAGCGGGCTATATCTTTTCAACTCGATTCGATGGCTGAATGAATATCCCATTGTGTTGGGGCTTGGCAACGTGCATTACAGACTCGCCTTCAACGAATCCTTTTTCACGTATGTGGCCTATCTCAATCTCTACCCTCTCTTCAACCATGGTCACAACCTTGCCAATAGTTTTCTTTACCTTGCCCTCATGGCCGAATGTTTATTTTATCTGCTGAGTCGCAGCTCGTTGAAGGACTGGGTAAAACACCCTTCATTGAAAAATAGCATCGCCATTCTTCTTATTCCCGTTTTGATTTACTTTGCCCTGAACTCGAACATCCCCTCGCCCGAACCGGATACCGCCTCATTTATTTTGCAAATCCTGATATTTCTTCACTTTGTTCAAAGCGTTTCAGAAAAGGAATTTACAGGAAGCAACAAGTCGCGGGTTAAATTCATTTTCATCCTGTCGGCCACCGCGATCACTATAAAGTTGAGCAACCTGTTTTTTGCATTGGCGCTGTGTACAATTCTCTTGATCCTCAAGCAAAGCCATTGGAAACTGACCTCAAAGCAATTCGCGCGAATGGCAGGAGATTTAATGATCTGGCCGGCTTTGATTCTATTGGTATGGAGTTTTCGAGGAATACTCCTGAGCGGATGTCCATTCTTCCCCTCCACATTTGCGTGTGTCAAAGTGGATTGGGCAGTGCCCATGGATACTGTTAAAAACGCGGCCGATGTGATTTACAGTTGGGCGCGGCTGCCCGGAGGGGCGCCGGGCCAGGTTCTCAACTCATGGGCGTGGCTCGGACCGTGGCTCGGAAAAATAATATCGGACTACCAAGTGGAAATCATTTATCCAATCGTCATTTCGATAGGCGGCGCAATCCTCAGTTTCCTGATATTCATCTTCCGTCCAAGCAAAGAGACGAATAAAAACCTCCTCCTGGTTCCCATCCCCATTTTGATAAGTCTGGTCTTCTGGTTCAGCTTGGCCCCCGATCCCCGTTTTGCCAATGCGTTATTCTGGATACTTCCCATTTCTGTGACTCTCGTCCTGATTGTAAAAATCCCGAACTTGTCGCTAATCATGAGAACTGGGATGATGGCCATGCTGTTTTTATTGATAAACGCGCACATCTTCTTTTACTTCGTTATCAATCACCAAATTGTTCCAAACATCCCTGTGAACGGATTTATGCCCACGCCAGCCATGAAACTGACGAAACACACGACTCTCTCCGGCTTGAATGTCTGGACTCCCAGCAAAGGCGACCAATGCTGGGATTCCAAAATTCCGTGTACGCCTTATTTCGACGAAACCTTGAAATTCACAAATAGTGTGGTTTTCCCCGAATTTACAACCGGAAAATAGAGTAACAGCCCACGAAAGGCGGGCTTGGTTTGCTCCAGCAAACAACCGCCTGCATTCTACTTCGGGAGGTTTGGGTTTGTTCATCCTTTCACCATTGCCGAGTTCTATTTTCCTTGACTGTTTACCTGATTGCTTGTATCATCGGAGTTGCAGGATGCCAGTACGTTATCGTTGGAAGTAGAACAGGACGACCCGAGGGTACTTCGGCGGGTCGTTTAGTTATCAGACCGTTCGATGGACGTGCGACATCATCATTCTTTTTTTCTTTTTTGCCAGAAGGAGGCAAAGCAATGTCCGAACGTATCGTCGGGACGGTCAAGTGGTTTAATGCGGAGAAAGGCTATGGCTTCATCTCTCGCGAAGGCGGACCTGATGTGTTTGTCCACTATTCCGCCATTCAAACGGATGGTTTCCGCAAGCTCGTGGAAGGCCAAAAGGTGGAATTCACGGTCGAGCAAGGCCCCAAAGGCCCGCAAGCCGCGAGCGTCACACCTCTGCAATAAAGTAAAATC
>JBJKOR010000624.1:0-1018 GCA_046707185.1 Anaerolineales bacterium
GGGGAGGAAATGATGTAAACTTAATCCTGATGAAATTGTTCTCCAAACAAAATCGCCCATCGCTTCTCTACATGGCAGGGATTATCCTGGCGGTCGTTGTGCTGGCCGCGCTCTTTTATCAAAGGGCCATGCAGAATTACATCCATCAGGATTACCAGAATAACAATTTCTTTTTCTTTTGGCTGTCCGGTCATATGATATGGGCAGGACAAAACCCATATAACTCGACTCAATGGCTGGCAGGTCACGATGCCTTTGGCGCAACCTGGAAGCCCAACCAGATATTTCCCTATCCCCTGCCGCTGGCGTTTTTCATGGCGCCGCTTGGGCTACTATCAGTGGGTGAGGCATATTTCGTTTTGCAGATCATCTCAGAAATCGTTCTTGCGTTGACAGTCTTTTGGCTGCTCCGCCATTGGGCCGGGCGACAGCGCTTCCTCTTTGTCCCATTGGTGATTTTCCTGTTGTTTTTCGGCCCCGTCTATTTGACTCTACAAATTGGTTCGGATGGCGCCCTGGCTTTGGCCGCGATGCTATTGGCGCTCTTCCTCTTTGAGCACGACCAACCCATCTGGGCAGGAATCGCTCTTTCGCTGACCTTGTTGAAGCCGCCGCAAGGTCTCACGATATTGATCTTAGCCGGTATCTGGTTCACCGCCCGGCGTGACTGGAAAGCCGTCAGCGGTGTAACGATAGGCGGAATCCTTCTGTTGATTCTAGGAATGCTTCGCGATCCATTGTGGGTTATCAAGATGCACAGCGCCAGCATGGTCGTCCTCGACCGGACTTTGGGCGTCGATTCCAATGTATACAGCTTCTCGTATTTGGCCTGTGGACAAAGCGAAACCTGCATGTGGATCGCCGGAACGCTGGGCACAATCCTTATCATCGCACTCGGCGGAATCTATCTATGGCGCAACCGTGATCGATTATCGGCGTGGGAAGCGTTCAACATCATCATCCCGCTTGGCTTCGTCTCGACGATTTACCTTTGGTCGTACGACCAATTCCCTTACGT
>JBJKOR010000625.1:0-1078 GCA_046707185.1 Anaerolineales bacterium
GCCAGGAGTCTCTGTCCGGAGTTCTTATGGAAAGTGGCTGTCCGGAAACTCGATCAGTTAGATTCTGTAACGAAGCTTCCAGAACTGCGAATCCCTCCTGGAAATCAACTGGAGGCGTTATCAGGCAATCGTAAAGGCCAGCACAGCGTCCGGATCAATGATCAATATCGAATTTGCTTCAAATGGACCGATCTAGGACCCGACCAAGTCGAGATTGTTGATTATCACTAGAAATATCGGTTTACCGAGTGAAGGAGTAAAAGATGGTCCGTATCCCCACAAATCGCGCACCTACCCATCCCGGCGAAATGCTTTTAGAAGAATTCCTTAATCCTATGTCGCTTACCCAGCGCGAACTGGCTGATGCCATTCATGTCCCCTATCAGCGTGTCAACGACATCGTGAATGGACGCCGGGGAATCACACCCAGCACCGCCCTGCGTTTGGGAAAGTTCTTCAATATGTCCGCAGATTTCTGGATGAACATCCAGATCCGCTGGGACATGTATTTTGCCCAGCAAGATGAGACGGCTGTCTTAAAGACAATTGAGCCGGTGCATCAAACCTGATCGAGAACAAGCGTCTTATTTATAATAAGGCCATGTCCGATCTCTTCGACCATGCCATGCAGGAACGCATGAAAAGCGAAGCGCCGCTGGCGGCGCGCATGCGCCCGCGCACATTGGCGGAATTCGTTGGGCAGGAACACATCATCGGCGAAGGCAAACTCCTGCGGCGCGCTATCGAAGCAGACAAACTCTTTTCTTCCATCATTTTGTGGGGACCGCCCGGAACCGGCAAAACCACACTGGCGCAAGTCATTGCAAATACAACCAAGAGTCGTTTCGAGACGATTTCGGCAATACTGGCAGGCAAAGCCGAACTGCGGAAAATTGTCGAGGCCGCGCTCGAACGCCGACGCTTGCACAATGAACGCACCATCCTATTTGTGAAAGACGTTCTTGAAACACAACAAGCTGTACGAAGTACTTATTATGATGGTCTGCCTTCTTTTGTAATATAGCGTCCAATTTGTATAAACTTGGCTCTTAACGGGTTTCAAGGACGTCAGTCAAAA
>JBJKOR010000626.1:0-4158 GCA_046707185.1 Anaerolineales bacterium
TGCCGAAGCCAGCCGCGCCATTTATTTGGATGTGTTCAGCTGCGCGCCGTATGATCCAAAAGATACAGCAGAATTTGCGCTAAAGTATTTCAAGGGGAAACGTTATACCTTACACGTAGTCGAAAGAAAATAACTTTACTCAGTTCGGTATGTCAACGAGATTATCATCGCGCTGAGCGGAGGCTCTCACCAGCGAAGCTGTGTCAGAGAGCCATAGTCGAAGCGTAGATTACACTTTCCACGTGCCCTTCGACTTCCACTTTCCCTTCGACACGGCTTCGCCTGTCAGGGTCAGTGTCCGCTCAGAGCGATAATCACTTGTTCTGATTTCCCTTTTCTCAACTAAACAGCGGCTCGAATTGGCCTCCGCGTTCGATCATCGCCTCGCGTTCCGCCTCCGTGAGCGGCGTGAAATTCTCACAGGCTTTCAACACCATCGGCAGGATGTGCGTGTCGCCCGCCGTGCATAATCCCGTGACCGGGTACGAAAGCGCAAAATTCACGGCGCGCTGAATCTCATCCATTTGATCGAACGGTTCATACCAGGTGGTGGCGGTCTTTTCCTTTTCGCCCCACGGTCCCTTTGTGACGGTCTTGATGACCATCATGCCGACATCCTTTGCCTTGCAAACCGAAATCAATTCTTCGGCAGGTTTGCGGAATTCGGGAATTGCCATCTGCACAAAGTTCAACGGAAATAAAACCGAATCGAAATCGAAGCGGCGCAGCGCCTCGAGATAGATCTTGGGCGCGTCGATGCCGTGACCGGTGATGCCGAGGAATTTCGTCAAGCCTTGTTCACGCGCCTGTATCATGGCTTCCATCGCTCCGCCCTTGACGAAGAGCGAATCCAACTCTTCCATCGTGGTCACCGCATGACATTGATACAGATCGAAATGATCGGTCTGCAAACGCTTGAGCGATTCATTCAATTCGTTCCACGCGCCTTCCTTCGACCGTTCCATGGTTTTACAGCCGAGGAAGAATCGGCTGCGCTCGTTTTTCATCCATGGGCCGATGCGCAGCTCCGCCTGACCGTAAGACGGCGCGACATCGATGTGATTGACTCCCGACTCAATCACCGACTCCATGACGCGATCTGCATCCGATTGCTCGATCTCCCAAAACGCCGCTCCGCCGAAAATGGCAACGGTGCTTTCATGACCTGTTCGTCCAAACCTGCGAGTTTCCATATCTTATTCTCCTATGATCTTGACCAGTACACGCTTCCTGCGCCGGCCATCGAATTCGCCGTAGAAGATCTGCTCCCAAGGCCCGAAATCCAGCTTGCCGTCGGTTACAGCAACCACTACCTCGCGGCCCATGATCTGACGCTTGAGATGAGCATCCGCATTATCTTCCCCGGTACGATTGTGCATGTATTGACTTGTTGGTTCATGAGGTGCAAGTTCTTCCAGCCAACGCTCGTAATCCTGGTGTAAGCCAGATTCATCATCGTTGATAAACACTGACGCCGTTATATGCATCGCGCAAACCAGAGTAAGGCCTTCCTGTATTCCGCTTTCTTTCAGACAGGCCTCTACCTGCGGTGTAATATTTACGAACCCGCGCCGACTGGGGAGATTGAACCAGAGTTCTTTGCGATAGGATTTCATAGCCATAACCTGATTTCGATACTTTTCAACTTCCAAGATTTTACCCGACTCTAAGGACTAATGACACAAAATGGTGAATGGCCTGTCTTTGGGACAGGCCATTCTTTCTATCAATCTTGATCCATTCATTATACAGAACATATCCCCGCCCTTGGAGTCAATGCGTGTTTTTAGGGACCATTACTTTCCCAAAGAAGTGAGAATCTCCTGTGCTCTCTGTTCGGAATCAGTAAGAAGAGCCATTAGATAGGTGTGGTTATGGAAACCTCCGCTCTCATCCGACTCGGCATATGTGAGATTGAATTGCGCTTCCTTGAGCTTTGCCTCCAGGTCTGTATTCGTTACTCCCTGCATGGCTTGTGCTGCCCGGCCAACAATGGCTTGCGCCTTCGTATCCTCGGCTTGGAAATCCGACTGCAATTTCTTAATGGTCGCCTCGGATTTGGCTGTGTTCCAGCCCGAATGGCAGTGTGTACAGGATGTGGTAGATTGCCCGTTGGCTTCTTTCACAGTGATTGCCCAAGTATGCCCACCAAACATGGTTGAATTGCTGCCATCGACACCACTTACATACATGTGACAATCTGTGCAGGCAACGCCGGGTGTCATTTGTTGATCGGGTACGCCCATCCCACCTGTGCCAGCATTGATGTTGTAACTCAGGTGGTCCGTATTCGGGAAACGCAGATTTCCATGGCACTGCCCACAAAGCTCATCGGCGTTTTTCATGGGTTGATACTGTTTCGTGGATGAATTGAAGTAGGCGGGACTTCCCGGATTGTGTGGATCATGACAGGCCGTGCAGGAAACGTTTGGCCATTCTGGTGTGTGATTAACTGTGGTAGCGGAGGAGAATTGTCCACCCGTTGTTGTAAAGAAATAGGCGAGAGCCTGAGCCTCGCTCATGCCTCCGTTCGCTAATACCGCTGTGGGGGCATGACAGGCGATGCAGTTCTCCGAATCCTGACCGTTGATTACATCATTGGGAGTTTGTCCACTGCGCTCATCGGCAAGTTCCTTGGCAACGTCCGCCTGAGTGGCAGCGTGTTTGCTGGTCGTCCACGCATTATAGACTTGATGATCCGTATTTGCAAAAAGCAAGTTACCATGACATTGGCCGCAGACCTGGCTGCTGTCATTTTGAGCGACGAATTGTGCAGTTTGTGAGTTGAAAACCCCGAACGAAAGGGCTGATGTTTGGTGGTTATCGGGGACGTTGTGGCAAGTTTGGCAATTGATCTGCGGCCACTCAGTAGTATTTACTGCGTGTGTATCTGCCGTGAACTTGCCGTCCACCGTGCTGAAGAAATGGCCTAGGGCGGCACTTTCCGTACTGATCCCTGGCAATGTGACGGACTTGGGGGCATGGCAGGCGATGCAATCCTCAGCATCCTGGCCATTGATCACTTCATCCGGCGTCTGTCCACTACGATCGCTACTGAGCTCTTTTGCCACGTCAGTTTGGGTATTGGCGTGGGCACCATTCTGCCAATCCGAAAACACATCCTGGTGGCACGCCTGACAGTCTGTTGGTGAGATCGTAGGCGTAGGTGGAACAGGGGAAGGGGAGGCGGTGGGAACGACGGAGGGTATCGTGGTGGCAGAAGGAAGTGCAGTGGCAGAAGGGACTGCGGCGGCCTGTGCGCAGGACGTTACAATGGCAGCCGTTATGGACAGCAAGCCAACTAAAACGATCCATTTTCTTTGTGACATGTTATTGCATACTCCTTACTTTGCGGCAACATGGAATCCCCTTGCCTAATGACAAGTCCCTTCCTGTTTTGGCTTGGGTTGTTATCCGGGAAGGAAGCCTGCCGATTGGGACATTTTCCCCAATTCTATGACCGCTCCAAACCAATTACAAATAATGATTGTGATAAACAACACATGACATATGTCATCAGTCCCGCCGCGATTTTCTCAAGTTCAACGCCTCCGCCTTTGTACGTCTGGCTTTTTTACTATTCCTGTCAAGCCTGTGTTTTAAAAGTCAAAATTCTCATTTCAACATGTCATTCTCCCGAAGGACATCGGGACGATGTGAGCAGCGCTTTGCGCCACGAAGAATCTCGAAAGCCCAAGAAACCTTTGCTGAAAAAGCGTGTTTCTTCACTCCCATCGGAAAAATAACATCCCAAAAGGTTGTAACGAATTTGAGCCGAGCAGATAGGCTATGCTCAATTTGAGGGAATATCATTAGGGTTCACTAACGCCAACCCTTCGCGAATTCCACTCTCATGCAAAGCTCCTTCTACTTGTATTGAACCAAAGTTCTTTGCGATAGGATTTCATGTTTATTTGTTCTCCTTGGCTATTGTGGTCCAAGCTGCTTATCGATTGCCGTTTCGATTTCAATTGCTCGAAAAGGCTTGACAAATTTCAGTTATTTGTTATACTACCAAATAACTGACTGGTCAGTCATAATAAAAGGAAATCCCATGTCCCCTCGCCCAGATGTTTCGGAAGAACGCAAAACCCAGATTATGGATGCCGCCGAACAGGTCTTCACCCACAAAGGCCTTGATGAGGCGCGCATGGATGA
>JBJKOR010000627.1:0-7034 GCA_046707185.1 Anaerolineales bacterium
GGAGGGTTTGTTCGCGGGAATAAATTTCACCCAAAGATGTCAAGGCTTCCTGCGTGTTGCGTATTATGTGTTCCGTGTTGCGTGTGGCGTGTTTCGTTAGGAAGGAGGCTAGGGCGGGGGGAATTTCGATGCTGTCAGCGGTGAGAGATGCGGCTTTTTCGCGCAGTTCTTTTTCGCGCTGGGCGGTTTGGTCGGTGCGGAGTGCGATCTCAGCGTCGGTCAATGCCGATTGGGCAAACTGCAGGCTGCGGCTGAGTTCGTCGCGTTGAATTTCGTCGCGGTGAAATTCCAGTTTGGCGGAATCCAGTTCGAGACGGCGCGATTTCAATTCATCCAGAAAAACATCCGCTTGTGCGCGGCGGGCGACGTAGGTGTTGGTGATACGGCGTCGGCGATTAGCCAGTCGTTCCTTGTCGAGGTCTTCGATGCGGGTCAGGGAATCAATGCGTTCGCGCACATCAGCAGCGAGGGACTCGAAGTGGCGCAGGGTTTCGAGTTGCGCTTGCAGGGTTTTGACATCGAGTAAATTTTCGTCGAGCAAATAATTATGGACGAAAGAGCGAATATCGGTCAGCGGGCTGAAGGCAAGTCCTTTGACGATTTTGGCGGGAAAAGTATCTTTGAGTTGACCGAGGCGATTGAGCAGGTGAACGCGATAATCTTCGAGGCGGGTGAAGACGCGCGCGTTGGCTGTGGGCGGCAGTGCAAAGTTTTCGAGATGACGTTTAAAGGCGCGCGTGTCGAAGAGCTGCCCCGGGGCTTTGAAGAACCAGTTGTCATTGAGCGCGGCATTGTGGACAATGAAATAAGCCACATCTGGATTACGTCCATCTTCGTAGGCGTCGATGACTGCACCATGTGTGAAGAATGTTCCGTCAGGATTTTTGAATTCGAGGGCAACTACGCCTGTCGCGTCGCCGCGCAGATAGCGTTGGGCTTCGGTGCCGAGTTCGCCGCGCACATAACTGGCGAGAGTCCGCTTGCCACCGCTGAGAGCCGCCTGGTTAAATCTTACATCGCGCTGTCCGCCGACAAGCGCAAACTGCACGGCATCAAGGACGGTTGATTTGCCTGCGCCATTGATGCCGATGAAGTAGGTGGTGCCCTGGCAATTGATGGTGGTATTTTCAAAGAGGTGCCAGTTGATGAGGCGAATGCGGGTGAGAAGTTTCATGTTTCTTCTTCACTTTCCGATTCGCTTTCGCCCGCCCGATATTTCCTTAGCCACGCTTCCAGTTCGGTGGCAGATTGGATGGGAAGGATCAAACGCACGGAACCGCGCAAACGCAATCGGGCTTCGGCGTCACGCACATCTATGCTGCGACCGTCAATAGTGTCAATCAAGCCGATGGAGCGCAGGCGACGCAAGAGGGTTTCGTATTGTCCTATGCCGAGGTCGCGCTCCTTGCCAGTGATGGTGCGGTATTCTTCACGCACTTCACCGATGGTGACGACCGGGTCGTTGGCGAGGCTGATGTGTTCGGTTTTATCTTCATACAGTTTGCGGAGAACGACGATCATCAAAGATTCGTCCAATTTATAGCGGGCGCGGCTATAACTGTATTCGGAGACGACTTGAAAAATGCGGTGATAGTCATCGTGCAGGAGGTTGAAGCCTGTCAATGCCAAAACAGATTCGAACACGGGGCGATGCCGGTGAACAAAGTAATAATCATCCTTGTCGCCATCGACATCCTGATAGAGAAATGTTTGTCCGAGCAGACGGTTGACGATGCGCGGAAAGTCGCGGCGGGATTTTTCGGGAATTTCGGTGAGTAAAGTTTCCTGGATAGTCATGGCGGTTTCCAAAATTATGTTGCGTATTCCGTTGGGTGGATGAAAAACGGAACAGGCGGCATATTTTATAATTTCACCAAATCGAAAGGAACGACCTTATATTGCCCGACCTTCACTGCTTCGCCTTCCACTATTTCCAGACCATAATAGACTTCGGGATGATGGGCGTAGGCGATGATGGTGGTGAGCCAATGCAAATCGTCGCGCACAGGGATTTCAGCGATGGGCAGGCGTTTATGTCCGTTAAAGAAGCCGATGACCTTGCGATTGACCTTTTCAGGCGAGAAGGCTTGAGTTACATCCTGTATGGTCAACATGTGGAGCACTGCCAAGTCGTCTGGATGGAGAACTGGGTTGACGATGGAGTCGGGAGTGAAAGGCACGCGGCGTTGGGGCATGGTGTAGAAGCTTCTTAAATCAGGAACGCGCACGGGCATTTGCCGCAAGCCCGGCGCGTCATCGGGAAGTTCCATCAGCCCTTCATCACGCAACGAAGATAAATTCTGCGCCAACGTGACGAGTCGATCTTTGAAACTGCCATCGGCATTGCCCAACTTGTAGCGGATTTGTCGGAATGATGTGCGGAGGTATTGCGCGTGGCGCGCGTCTATATCGGCAAGCAGCGGATCAAGCCCTTCAAGTTGGTGAACAATAAACAACAAGGATTGGTTGATTTCATGTTCGGCTTGCGCGGGAGAGAGATGTCCTTGTGTGGCAAGTTCTTCGGCAGTACTGGCAAGCCAGTCGTCATCTATGAGCCATTCCTGAATTTGGTTGACGATGTCGCGGCGGTAGCGCGAAACATGGTCGGAGGTTTTCAGGGCGTGATAGGCTGGACCGAGCGTTTGGGTGTAATCATCGAATTGCAGGCGCAGGAGATCGGCAACATCCATCTGCTTTGTGGCGCGTTCCACATAACGGCGGATGTTTTGGTTCAGTTCATTGAGGCCGCGCACAACTTGGCGAATATTTTCGTAGGTTTGTGAGACAGCAAGTGTGGGCGAAAAATCCTTGTGGGTGTGAGCAGATGTAATGAGTTGGTGCGCGGCGTAGAGTTGCCCTTTGAACTCGCGCGGCTTTTGTTCTTGAATGGAGCGCAGAGCCTCCAGCAAGGTAAAGGCATAATCTGGAAGGATGATGGTTTCAGAATAATCGGCATGTTGCTCGCGTTCGATCCAGCCCGATTCGGCGAGGCGGCGGATGAGATAGGATGCGTAATAATGCTCGGGCTTTTGATTCACTGTCGAAACCGAATCAGTCTCCGCCGGGGTCTGATTCGCCATGTCAACTTTTATCTCGTCTTCGGCATTCGTGCCCGCGTCCCGCAGATAATCCACAATCTCGGCAATGACCGTTTCCCGCGCCAAGCCAAAGCGATTAAACTCGGCAAGGTTGTAAATGCGGATGAGAATTGCCATGTAATGTCGTTGCAGGCTGGCGAAACCCTGTGTGGTGAAAATATTGAAAAGGTTGGATGGGAGGTTATCAAACGGATTCGGCATGTTCGGAATCCCACACGAGAATATCCTGCGGCTGACAGTTGAGCGCGGCGCACAGGCGGGCGAGGGCGTCAATATCTACGTGGCGAACTACGCCCGAATCGAGTCGGTAGACGAAATCTTTTGGCACGCCTGCTTTTTCCGCCAGTTTGCGCGGAGAGATACGTTCGCCCGTTTCGGCTTGTTGTTTGCCGAGCAGGATGGTGATGCGCCCAGATGTCGAAAATTTAGAACTCATGTTCTAATTTTACAGACGTATGGGCGAATTGTCAAGGTTTTTGGTGAAGAAACAAGACAAGTGGTTGAACTCTATGGTGAAATTGCGGGCAGGCATTAGCTCTGATGAGAAATCAAATACAGCATTCGCAAAACCTTCAGGTCATCGTAATTCAATATTCCATCCAATTTATCGAAAACGGGTTTGAGAAAAGTTGGGCTGAGTTCATCGAATGCAGCGAAGGCAGCCTGTTTTTGTTCGGGCGTTGCGGATGTCAGCGACTGCAAATCACTACCGTTTCGCAGATTGTTTCCGGCTGAAACATATCTCGTTAAATGATCAAGGATCGTTCCCGCTGTCACGTGATACTGTTTCGTCAGGTTTTGAATTGTTTCTCCATCGTTATACGCTTCGCCGACGATCATATAGCGGCGATTTGAATCACTTTTATCGCGGCTGATTTCTTTTTGAACTTCTTTCAAGCCATGCTTTTCGCAATAAGACTTGATGATTTCTAAAAATGAATCGCCATATTGCCGCGACTTCACCTGTCCCACGCCAGAGATGTTGAGCATACTTTGAATCGATTGTGGATAATACGCCGACATTTCCACCAGAGTCTTGTCTGAAAAAATAACATACGGCGGGACGCCTGCCTCATCCGCCAGTTCTTTTCTTTTTTGACGGAGCAGCGCAAACAGTGCATTGTTATATTCGATCTCTTCTCTTCGTTTTCTATTTTTCTTGACGCGTTCCGCTTCTTGTACAGACCCGAAAACCAGCTCCCGTTTTTTGAGCGTTTCCAACGCCTTGGGCGTAAGACTCAACGTGTGATATTCGCCGTCCTGTTTTAAATATCCCATACTCACAAGCTGACGGGCGATGTGCATCCATTGTTTCTTCGTCAGTTCTGTGCCGATGCCATAAGTGGAGAGTTTGTCGTGTTCCCAACGTAACACTTTTTCATTTTTCGAGCCGAGCAAAATATCCACGATGTGACCAGCACCGAATTTTTCGTCAGCACGTTTGACGCAGGAGAGAAATTTCTGGGCGAAGATCGTGATGTCGGTCAGCGCGGCGGGGGCAGAGGTGCAATTGTCGCAGTTGGAGCAGTTAGCGGCGGAGTATGATTCGCCGAAGTAGTTGAGTAAAGGCTTGCGTCGACAAATTCTTTCATCTTCCGCGAAGCGCACGATGGCATCCAAATGCTGCATGGCGACTCGTCTTTCTTCGCCTTCCTTTTGGTCGATGAAATAATTGATCTTGGCGACATCTGCGTAACTGTAAAGCAAAAGGCAATGTGCGGGCAGGCCATCGCGTCCGGCGCGTCCGATTTCCTGATAATAGCCTTCGATGCTTTTCGGCAGATCAAAATGAATGACAAAGCGCACGTTTGGTTTGTTGATGCCCATGCCAAACGCAATGGTGGCGACGATGATCTGTGCATCATCGCGGATGAAGGCCTCCTGGTTTTTGCGCCGTTCCGAGTCTTCAAGCCCCGCGTGATACGGTCGAACCGAATAACCCTTTCGCGCGAGATGCGCGGAGAGTTCATCCACCTGTTTGCGTGAGAAACAGTAAATGATGCCCGATTGACCTTTGTAACGTTCGAGCATTTGGATCGTCTGCGTAATGGGATCGCTCTTATGCGCGACTTCGATGTAAAGATTCTCGCGATTGAAACTGGCGACGAATTCATTGGTTGTGGAAAACTTCAATGTGGAACGAATGTCCTGACGAACTCTGGATGTGGCGGTGGCGGTCAGTGCGAGACAAACAGCGGTTGGAAATTCTTGCCGCATTGCAATGAGTTGGCGGTATTCGGGGCGGAAGTCATGTCCCCATTCGGAGATGCAATGAGCTTCGTCAATTGTCAGGCAGTCAACTTTTACTTCTGCGAGAAGCGAGAGAATGCGCGGAGTGAGCAGGGTTTCAGGTGCAACATAAAGCAGTTTCACTTCGTCACGTTTGATGTAATCCATATTCTCTTGATATTCATGCGGTGAGAGTGAACTGTTGAGAAACAAGGCAGGAACGCCGTACGCACGCAATTGCTCGACCTGGTCTTTCATTAACGAAATAAGCGGTGATACAACGACGGTGAGACCATCAAAAAGCAGGGATGGGATTTGATAGCAGAGCGATTTTCCGCCGCCCGTCGGCATGATCGCCAGTGTGTCGCGGTGCGCCATCACATTTTCAATCACTTCTCGTTGAAGCGGGCGAAAGGTGTCGTAACCAAAAGTTTCTTTGAGAATGAATAACGGTGTGGGCATTTGCGAAAGTATAACGCAACAAAATCACATTGTCAGATTGCAGATGGGACGAAAAAATATTCAAGATGTATTATGCGACCATCAGGTAAGCGCAGCAAAGAATGGACGTGCTGAAGCATAGAAACAAAAAGCGGCGGAGAGAAATCTCCGCCGCTTATGTGCCGCTTACGCTTGTTTGCGAAATTTATACCTATATACCAGATTTGTACTGCGCCGGATGGATCGCTTTCACCCTGTAACAAACATTTGAGAAGGTTGAGAAATCTCTCCTTTGACATTAGCCCAAGATGAACGAAGTTGTTCCAACTTGAAGTAGTTGCTTTGCCCAAATGAGCAACACATCGCAGGTGTTTTCTTTCAACGCCGCTTCGGCCGCATCCCACTCTTCGCGGTTTGCGCTATGAATGGTATGCGCGCGAACGCCGATCCGCTCCGCCATCTCGATTTGATTTCTCATCGATGATAGCAAAGGATTGATCAAGAGAGTTGTTCCTGATCCTTGTTCGCGTAATAACTTTGTAGCCAGAAAATAAACCAGGCTTTTGCCGCATCCCGTGCGCTGGACGACCAATGTGCATTTCCTGTGGATTGGCACCGCTTCAATCGCCTCCCATTGACCTGGACGGAAATCTGCCTTGTCGTTGAGCATGACGCGGAGGAGTTCAAGAGTGTGACGCTTGGAATCAGCGGTCATAGCTTGAGTTGATTCAATTCATCCTGCAATGCGGGAAGTCTTTTATATCGTTCGCGTATGTCGGTGATGGTTTTTTTTCCATGATGGAATATCGTTGACTTGGCGATAGATATCGCGTACCTCGCGCAGACATAACGCGGCTTGTGCGTAATTGCCTCTGTCGCGGTAATTGATAAACCGCTCTGCCTCTTTTGCAAATATTCGAAGTGCTTCTTGTGGATATTGTTTCTTTGCCGCCTGCGTTACTTCGATATGTAATTCGTGGTTTCCCCAGCGTTCTGGCAGTTTCTCGAGCACTGCAAGCGCATTGCCTGCCTCCTTTTCTTCCAGATAGAGGGTGATGAGGAAATCGAATCTGTTTTTCTTTTCAAGTTCGTTTATGATTTGAACGAGCAAATCATTCCAACAGTTAAGTTGTTTTGCTAACTTGCGAAGCGTTTTGTGTTTCTCGATGTTTGGATGTTTCCAAAATAATCGCTCTTCCAACGTGAGTGAACCAGCCAAATCACCGCGCTCTTTGAGCCTGTTTGCAAGCCAGTCTATCAGGCGGT
>JBJKOR010000628.1:0-2969 GCA_046707185.1 Anaerolineales bacterium
CTGCTACGACGCGGTATGCCCACACTGAATGCGCGCTGGTCGCCGGCCGCAACTGTCCTGACCGGCGACTTTTTATTTGCGCGCGCTGCCGAACTCGCCGCAGATGTCGATCACCTGCCCTTGATGAAATTATTCGCGGAGACCTTGGCGACCATCGTCAACGGCGAGTTGACTCAAATGTTTTCGGCGCGCGGCATTGTGGACCGCGAAAATTATTATCAACGCATCTTCGCCAAAACTGCCTCCCTGTTCGAAATGACCAGCCGTTCTGCGGCAATGATCAGCCCCGTCAGCGAAGCGACCGTCGAGACGATGCGCAAGTTCGGTTATGAGACCGGCATTTCCTTCCAAATTGTCGACGACATTTTGGATTTCGCCGGTGAGCAATCCACAATCGGCAAGCCGGTCGGCTCAGACCTGCTGAATGGTTTGGTCACCCTCCCGGCCATCTACTACGCTGAAGCTTATCCCAATGACAAAGACGTCAAATCGTTGGCGGAAGGCGGATGGGGCAACCAGGAGCGGATGCAGAGATTGGTCGAGTCCATCCGCAAGACGGATGTCGTAAAAAAGGCCATGAACGAAGCCAGACAGCACGTGACGCAAGCCTTGCACCTGTTGGAAGGTTTTGATCCCAGCCCGGAACGCGAAGGCTTGGAAAATTTGGTCAAATATATTGTAGATAGGAACGTTTAACAAATGTCATTGCGAGGAGGCGCGAAGCAGCGATGCGGCAATCCCATGGCGCTATGCGTCACACTCGACCAGTGCTCGCCCGCAACGACGATTGAGTAATTATGGCTAACCCCCGCCGCCCTTTTAGAATCAATGTCGGCTTCATCATTCACGATGAAGTCGGCGCACATTACGAATTCCCGTTCGAGTTCGAAACGATTCGGCTCGGCGACGACCTGGAGTTAAATAATTTCGATGGCCTGGTCGAAGTCGGACGCACACCGCAAGGATTATTGGTGCGAGGAAAACTCTCCGGGAACGCCACACTGGAATGCGCGCGCTGCTTGAGAGAATTCGATAAGCCGCTTGTATGGAAATTTACGGAGCTGTACGCCTTCGACGAAAAGTCAGTAAGCGATTCAGACCTGATTGTTCCCGAGGACGCGCAACTCGATTTGGAATCGCTGATTCGCGAATATGCTTTGCTTGAAGTGCCCATCAATCCGCTGCATGATCCCGATTGCAAAGGGCTGTGTTCTGTCTGCGGGCAAGACTTGAACGTCAAAGATTGCGGACATCGCCCACAAGGCGGTGAATCGCCATTCTCGGTATTAAAAGACCTGCTGTAACAATGCAATCCAAAACAATTGGGCGGATTCTTTACGCAACCATTGCCTTGGCTCTGGCTGCGGTTGTATTTATTATTTATCTTTCGATCAGCGGCACCTGGAGTTTCGGTCCGGCAACTTTTCCGAAAATGATGGCAGGGACCGCCGACCGTCCGTACGTGTACCGCATACTAATTCCAACAATTTCAAAATGGGCAGCGCCATTGGTGCCGCAATGGTTGATTGATTTATTCTCAAAAGCGCCTGAAAGCGTTCGGAAGACAATCAATGCTTTGAGCGAGGGAGTCTACACAAGAGAAGCAATCGTCGCAGTGATATTGATGTACGGCTCGTTAGTGGGGTTTATCTTTGCAGAAAAATCCCTGCTGAAACAACTGAACTATCCAAAAGATGAAACGCGGATCATCCCATTTATTCTTACCATCATGATCTTGCCGCTCACCGTCTTCTTTGGGTACGTTTATGATCTTCCCCAACTCTTTCTATTCACAGCCACACTGGTATTCATGCTTCGCAGGCAATGGCGTTTGTATTTACCGCTCCTAATTATCGCAACTTTAAATAAGGAAACGTCGGCGTTTCTCATCGTTATCTTCGCACTTTATTGCTTTCGCACTTTAAACCAAAAGCAATTCATTGTTTTGCTTGCTGTGCAAGCAATCATTTATATCGCCGTTCACGGCGCGATTATGTTTCTCTACAGAAACAGCCCGGGAAGTTCAATCGATTGGAACATCCATTATCACATTCAGCAATATACCCGTTATCCAATCACATTTCTGGTGACGCTCCTGTTGTTTGGCGGCATCTTCTGGATGGTCTTCAAGGGCTGGCGCGAAAAGCCGTTATTTTTACGGACATCTTTCAATGTTTTTTTCATCATTCTCGTTTTGTTTTTTGTAGCAGGGCGTGAAATGGAATTCCGTGTTTTCATAGATATATTGTCCATCTTTGGAACGCTGATGTTTCCATATAAAATAGCCGCTCGGGACAATTTGCAAACCTCTATTGACAAACTGCCGCCAGAAGCTTAAACTTTGCCCTATGAAACTCCGCTCGACCCTAACGGTGACAAAAACCATGTCCATGCGCAGCATAATGCAAATGGAGATGTATCGCCGCGTCTGGGATGAGCATTAGTTTTGCCTTTGTGAAAAAAGAGGCTGTCCCAGTTATTGCGGACAGCCTTTTTGTTTGAATTGAGCATGTCATTGCGAGGGCAAAGCCCGAAGCAATCCCATGTAACCACCAAAATAATATTTCACCATTGCCAGGAGATTGCCGCGTCGGCCTATGGCCTCCTCGCAATGACATAAGATATTGGAGCTACGAATGCCTGAAAATATTTTGATCGCAGTGGCCTGGCCCTACGCCAACGCCCAAATCCATGTTGGAAACTTGACCGGCTCCCATTTGCCCGGCGATATTGTGGCACGCTATCATCGTCTTAAAGGAAATAATGTTTTGATGATCACCGGCACGGACTCACACGGCACGCCGGTGACAATGAGTGCCGACAAACTCGGCAAGCCGGTGGAAGAAGTTTATAAGTTTTATCACGAAGGCTTCATCGAGTTGTTCCAAAAGATTGGCATTTCATACGATCTCTATACCACCACACACAGCGAGAATCATTTCAAAGTCTCGCAAGCCATGTTTCTCGCC
>JBJKOR010000629.1:0-5458 GCA_046707185.1 Anaerolineales bacterium
CCATTATCCCTTTCATTACTGGTGCGTGTATCATCCTTCTGTTATACCCAACAGTCGCCTTCGATTATAGTGTACCCACGATACTTGGCTTTATTCCGCTGCTGTTATTTTGGAGTAAACATCTTGAAAAAAGCAAACGGCTAATGGGATATGTTATTTTTTCGCTATTCATTATGTTTATTTTCATGGCATCGTTCTCAACGCAGTTAATGGGCAAGGTTCCATTTGTAGTAGGTACATATCTTATTTTTTCCATTATATTCTTGGTCGGCTCAGCTATTCTGGCAAGATATTTTGAAATGCCTGTGAATCAGGCAACAATGAGGTCCAAAGATTTGAAGCAATCTCAAGTATGATTCAAGTAAAGTACGACACGGAAGTATGATCAATCAACATGGATAAGCCAAAACTCATCGAGATTCGCCCACAGCATTTCGTGACTCTGTGCGGACGAATCTTTCACAACACCGACTCGCAGTATTTTCCGCACGTCGAATATCGCGGCCGGAGGATTTATCTCTGCACCGATTCCTGCCTCGGTGCGTTTCAATCCGATCCCGAACGATTTTACAGAGCGCACCGAAATTCGGAACGACACAACAAATGAAGGAGTGAATGTCGAATCATAGGAACGTCCTTTAATTCCTGTCAAGGAAAATGATGACGCCAGCATCTCTTTTGTTATCCCGCCATGTTGTATAATTTCTAAAATTTTCGCTTTGGAGGAACAATGAAAAAACTTGGCCGAATTCTCGGTCGTTTGATGATTGGGGTGGTCATTATCGCTTTACTGCTTACCGCAGTCGGATTGTTCTACTTCAAAAGCTATTTACCCAATACAGTCGCGCCGCAATCGTTTCCACAAATCAGCGGCACGCTGCTCGTCGTGGGATTGAACGGCACGGTGGATATCTATCGCGATAATATGGGTATCCCGCACATCTACGCCGTGACGGCGCATGACCTTTTCTTCGCAGAAGGCTATGTCCACGCGCAGGATCGCTTCTGGCAAATGGATGCGTGGCGTCACATCGGTTCGGGAACGCTGTCAGAAATGTTCGGCAAAGGCCAGGTCTCGACCGACGCGTTTCTCCGCACGCTCGGCTGGGCAGAAACCGCTCAACAGGAATATCAACAGTTGAGTCCCGATTCGAAAGCCATCCTCGATGCCTACACGGACGGCGTGAACGCCTATCTCAAAGATCACAGCGGCACGGCATTGAGTCTCGAATATGCCATCTTGAAATTGCTCAGCCCTGATTACAAGATCACGCCGTGGACGGCTGTCAATAGTTTAACATGGGGCAAGGCCATGGCTTGGGATTTGCGCGGCAACATGGATCAAGAAATCGAGCGCGCAGTCCTGCTCAAAACACTCACGCCGCAACAGGTTGACGAACTCCTCCCGCCTTATCCAGCCGACAACCCGGTCATCGTTAACAAAATCGGAACTGGGACTCCAGCATCCTCCACGACACAAGACGCGCCATTTCAGATTCCCGATGCGACACTCTCCGCGCTGGAACATAACGCATCTCTTCTCAACGCCGCGCTGGGTCCTGCATCTAATGGAATCGGTTCCAATTCCTGGGCGGTTTCCGGTTCATTGACCACAACCGGCAAACCAATTCTTGCCAACGACGAGCATCTCGAAATCCAGATGCCATCTATCTGGTATCAAATTGACTTGCACTGTATGCCCAAGAGTGCTCAATGTCCTTATGAAGTGGGTGGTTTTTCATTTGCAGGCGTGCCGGGCGTCATCGTTGGTCATAACGACAAAATCGCTTGGGCATATACTGACAACTACGGGGACGTGATGGACTTGTTCATAGAAAAAGTGAATCCGGATAATCCAAATCAATACATGGAAAATGGCCAGTGGGTAAACTTCCAAACACGCAAAGAAACGATCAATGTTTCCGGGGGCAGTCCGGTCACTATCACGGTGCGCTCCACCGATCACGGTCCCGTGATCTCGGATACCTATGGCCCGCTGAAAGACACCAACACCGACAACGCCCCAGACTTTGTTCCGTTCAAAGACAACAATGGCTTGGGCAGTATCGGCAGGGCATTGCCTAATCAATACGTGATTGCCTTGGAATGGACTGCGCTCAAACCATCATCACCATTTGAAGCAATCTTTGGCTTCGACAAAGCGCAAAATTGGGATGATTTCCGCAAAGCTGCGCAATACTTCCACGTGCCTTCTCAAAACCTGACCTATGCCGATGTCTACGGCAATATCGGATATCAAATGCCCGGCGATATTCCCATTCGCAAGAGCGGCGACGGGCGTTATCCGGTTCCCGGCTGGACCGGTCAATATGATTGGACGGGATACATTCCATTCGATCAATTGCCTTATACGTTCAATCCCAGCGAAGGCTACATCGTGACCGCCAACAATGAAGTAATTTCACCGCAGAATTATCCCCATCTCCTTACAAAGGATTGGGATTACGGCTTCCGCGCCAACCGCATCACCGAGATGATCAAGAACGCGCCCGGCAAAATTGACATCGCCTACATCCAAAAGATGCAAGGTGATGATCTGGATTCCAATGCCGCGGTGTTCGTGCCGCTGCTTCAACAATTGAGCAATCAATTCAGCGGCAACGATGCAACCGCGCTCGACCTGCTCAAGAACTGGGACGGCCAAGCCAAAGCTGATTCCGCACCCGCGGCTGTTTTCGAATCGTTCTGGAGCCATTTGCTATCCAACACGTTCCACGACGACCTGCCCAAGAAATACTGGCCCGACGACGGTTCGCAATGGAACGAAGTGATGCGCAATCTCGCCAAGAATCCCGCCGATCCATTCTGGGATGATAAGACCACCAAGAACGTGATCGAAACACGCGATGACATCCTCAAGAAATCGTGGAGTCAAGCTGTCAGCGAAATGGAGGGCAAATTTGGCAGCGATATGTCGAAGTGGAGCTGGGGTCAGATACACACAGCTACATTCCAGAACCAAACACTCGGCACAACCGGAATCGGCCTGATCGATTCGTTATTCGATCGCGGCCCATTCCCGGTCAGCGGCGGAAGCAACATCGTCAATGCCACCGCGTGGGCGAATGTAGGCCAGGACTACAACGTGACCGATTTGCCGTCCATGCGTATGATCGTGGACTTGAGCAACCTGAGTAATTCGCTGACGGTTCACACTACAGGCGAATCGGGACACGCGTACAACAAACATTACGATGACATGATTAAGATGTGGGCGGCGATTCAGTATTACCCCATGTTATGGGACCAACAAACCGTCATTGGACAAACTGAAGGGCATCTGCAGTTGATACCGTAAGAACATTCGTAGGGGCACAGCGACGCTGTGCCCCTATCGTTTTAATCGGTACGCCAACCAGGCAAAGAACGCCACACCTGCGCAACTGGCGAAGAAATCAAAAATATCGGCGGTGCGGGTGGGGAAAAAGTTTTGAGATAACTCTTCGGCGGCAATGAATAAGGCGAGGATCAAGCTCGTGATAACGGCGAGCCGCCTCTTGTCCGAGGATGGACGCGCTTCGAAAACACTCAAATTCACAACGAAACTCAACAATCCAAACAGGATGAAATGTCCAATCTTGTCGCCGTTCGGAAAATCATAAATCCTTCCGAGTTCACCAATATGCCCCGTATCGGCCAGCAGGATCATAACAATGATGAACCACCCAAAGAAGATCGCCCAGCGTCTCATACAATGCACAGGGACGGCAAATCTGCCGTCCCTGCATGTTGACTATGCTTTTGCACTTGCGCTCCCACGCCGCGCCTTCCACGCTTCCCACCCCGCCGGAAGAAGCGAGACCACAATGATGCCGATCACAACCATGGAAAAATGATCACGCACGAAGGGAATATTCCCAAAGAAATAACCAGCAAACGTGAAGAGCGCCACCCACGCCACGCACCCCGCTACGTTATAGAATGAAAAATAATCGAAAGGCATCTTGCCGATGCCCGCCACGAAAGGCGCAAACGTGCGGATGATCGGAACGAAGCGCGCCAGGAAAATCGTCTTGCCGCCATACTTTTCAAAGAAAGCATGGGTGCGCTCCATATACTCTTGTTTGATCCATTTGATGTTCTTTGCTTCGTCGCCGAGCCAGTAGCCAATCCAGTAGTTAGCCGTGTTGCCCAATGTTGCAGCAATCATCAAAAGGGCCAGCAACAGCCAAAGGTTCATGGAGCCGAGCGCCGCGAACGTTCCGGCGGCAAAGATCAGTGAATCGCCGGGCAGAAACGGCGTAACGACAAAACCGGTCTCCATGAAGACCACGAAGGATAATAAGCCGTAGGTCCACGCGCCGTACTGTGCGATGACCGCAGCCAGATGCACATCCAAATGTAGGAAAAGGTCGATCAGGAAAGACATACATTACCTCACACAAAATTTTCTGAGCGCCGCATTATACCGCGTTGTTACCATCCGCGGGATGGACTCCCACCAAGCTGAACCAAAATCCCACGACGAGAAACACCAGGCTGCCAATCATTCCCATCCCCAGGTCGAGCGTGCCGATCGGGAACAAAACCCAATGCTTTACATCTCCCAGCCACTGTCCCAACGCAAAACCAATCACAGACAGGAAAATATAAAGGAAGAATCTTCCCAGCCCACCGCCCAGAAACAGGTGGAACAACGAACCGACCAGAACGGCGACCACAAGGCCAAGCACAAGCGAAGGAATGGTCATAGTTGAAATCTCACCGGATAATTCCACCGCCGAGCATCAGATCACCCTGATAGAAAACCGCGGCCTGGCCAGCGGTGATATCTCTCTGCGGCGCCTCAAACCGGACTTCGGCCCGACCTGCTTCCAACGGCACGACCAGCGCCTCGGCTTCTATCGCAGTATACCGAATCTTGACCTGCGCGTGGAAGGCCTCGGCGGGCGCCTCGCCCGAAATCCAATTTACATCACGCGCGACAAGTTCACTCAAGCCGAGTTCATTTGCCTCGCCGACAACCAGCTCGTTACGTTGTGCGTTCTTCGAAATTACGTACAACGGCACGGGAGAAGATACACTCAATCCTTTTCGTTGACCAATTGTATAGTTCGCAAGTCCATTATGTTCGCCGACAGCTTCCCCACCGCGTCTCACAATTTGTCCGGGCTTGAGCATCTCCGCCGCGTTGCGTTGGATAAAGCTGCGATAATCATCCCCTGCCAAAAAACATAAATCCTGGCTATCTTGGCGCGAGGCGGTTGGCAATCCAAACGATTCAGCAATTTTCCGAATCTCCGACTTTGGATAATCGCCAACAGGGAACAAGGCGTATTTCAACTTCTCCTGCGTTAACACATGCAACACATAGGATTGATCTTTGGAAAGAACCACGGCACGCAGTAACTGATACCTGGCTGCTGCTTCCTGATTTCTGACATAATGTCCCGTCGCCATAAAATCCGGGCCGAGTGCCAAGGCATGTTACAACAAA
>JBJKOR010000630.1:0-1813 GCA_046707185.1 Anaerolineales bacterium
CACCACGACCGCCATGATCGCCTTCCTGCTTTCCGAACTTGGACGCGATCCATCCTTCATCGTCGGCGGAGTGATGAGCAACTACGGCGTCAATGCGCGAGCCGGTCAGGGCAGCACGTTCGTCATCGAAGCTGATGAATATGATCGCATGTTCCTCGGTCTCAAGCCGCGCATCGAAGTGGTTACCTACTTGGAACACGATCATCCTGACTGCTACCCAACGTATGACGACATAGTCTCCGCGTTCGAATCCTTCGTGGCTTTATTGCCGCATGACGGCATGTTGATCGGATGTATGGAAGATGCTGGTGCAGCCGCGCTTCTCCAAAAAGCCCGGCATGAGGGTCGTCATGTCATCGCCTACAACGTTCAAGCCGATATGACCATCAACGCCCCGCAATGGATGCAGGCGCGCTTGCTTACGCCAAATGATCAGGGCGGTTTCGCTTTCGAGGCCGCCACAAACGTCGGCGGGCTTGAATCGGCGCATGTTTCGCTTCAGGTTCCGGGCGAACATAACGTCCGCAACGCATTGGCTGCCTTGTCTGTCATCGTCGAACTCGGCTTGCCCCTGCAAGATGCTGCCGCAAAGCTCTCCTATTTCAAAGGCACTAGCCGACGTTTCGAGGTCAAAGGCGAAAAAAGCGGCGTGACCGTAATCGATGATTACGCCCACCACCCCACCGAGATCAAAGCCACACTCGCCGCCGCGCGCACCCGTTATCCTGGACAGCGCATTTGGGCAGTCTGGCAGCCTCACACCTATTCGCGCACCAAAACGCTCTTCTATGAATTCACGCGCGCCTTCAAGGATGCGGATGAAGTCATCGTCACCGAAATTTATGCCGCGCGCGAACCCAGGCAGGATTTTTCCTCTGCGGAAGTGGTGAGCGCCATGCCGCATTCTTCTGCCCACTTCATCGCTTCGCTCGAGGCTTCAACGGACTATTTGCTCAAGCATTTAAAGAACAACGATGTCTTGATCGTTCTCTCCGCCGGCGATGCGGACCAAATCAGCGCAAATGTGCTGGCCGGACTTTGAAAGCGAGAGTCTTATGGATGACCAAAAGAAACGTACGTATCAATTCGAGACTGTAGGCGTGCCGCCGTTAAAAATGGTTTTAGTCCACGCCGAAAACGATCGGCAAAACAAAGCCGCGAAAACCGTCCTGGAAACGCCGGAAGCCAGAGAGAAATACGAGAAGAAAAAGGCCATCCGAAAATTGATCCGGCTTTTGAATGAAGAATAGATGATGGAGTCTCGCATGATGTCTGAAGGTATTCTGCTTGCACAATTTGGCAGCAAGGTGAAAGAGAATGTATCTCTTGCGCCTTATACCTCTGCGCGCATCGGCGGACCTGCAGATTATTTGATCACGGCGAATTCAGCCGATGAACTCGCGGAGATCATGACACTGGTTTGGAAAGAGCATTTGCCGTATTTCCTCCTCGGCGGCGGATCGAATGTTTTGGTCAGCGATAAAGGCGTGCGCGGGGTAACGGTATTGAATCGGGCGAAGGCGGTGCGCTTCGATAACGGAGACCAGCCAAAGGTCTGGGCTGAATCGGGAGTCGTGTTCAGCAATCTTGCCAATCGCTGCGCGTCGAAAGGTTTCTCCGGCCTCGAATGGGGTGGGACAGTTCCCGGAACCATCGGCGGCGCGGTCTATGGCAACGCTGGCGCGTACGATGGCGATACAGCAGGCAATTTGATTTGGGCCGAGATCTTGACCGAATCGAATCGCGAACGATGGCCTGTTGAAAAAATGGAATATGGTTATCGCACCAGTATATTCAAGCGTAATGAAATCAA
>JBJKOR010000631.1:0-1141 GCA_046707185.1 Anaerolineales bacterium
ATGCGCTTCGTCCGCGCGATATTGCCTCGGCGCATCTCTTCGCGCGACCCGAAGCGGTCGACCGTTTAATCACGCCGCGCTTCGTCCCATACTTTATCTTCCGCGACCCGCGCGATGTGGTCGTCTCGCACGTTTTTTATGTAACTGACATGGAAGCTCATCACGTTCACCACGATTATTATCAATCACTTCCCGACTTTGATTCGCGACTCAAAGTCAGCATTTTAGGCAGACCGGAACTTGACATCGAATTTCCAAACATTGCTGCACGCTTCGGGCCGTATCTTGGCTGGCTCGATCATTCCGAAGTGATGAAGATCCATTTTGAAGATTTGGTCAATGACCGCGCTACAACATTGAACAAAATCATCGATCATTTTCTTGCCCGCGTCCCATTGAAAGTCTTCCGTCAGAAGATTTTTGATTCGCTTGAATCATCCATCGACCCGGGCAAATCGCCGACATTTCGATCACGGAAAACCGGCGAGTGGAAAAAGCACTTTACCGATGAGCATAAAAAGATTTTTAAGGATGTGGCAGGAGATTTGTTGGTGAAGTTGGGATATGAGAAAAATAGCGATTGGTAACATGTCATTGCGAGCCGCGAGTGCAGCGAACGGCGTGGCACTCTCAACTAACATGCAATTACGAGATTGCCACGTCGGCCTTCAGCCTCCTCACAATGACAAATGAAATATGAACTGTTCTATTGTTATCCGCGCTTATAACGAAGAAAAACATATTGGTCGTTTGCTGGAAGGGATTGGACATCAAACCGTCAAGGATGTGGAAGTTATTCTCGTCGATTCGGGATCAACCGATTCGACCATCTCGATTGCGGAGTCGTTCGGGGCACGGATCGTGAGAATACCATCAGTGGAGTTTACGTTTGGGCGGTCGCTCAATTTCGGGGTCCGGGTTGCGACGCGGAAGTTCATCGTCGTCGCCAGTGCGCATGTGTATCCGGTCTATCCCGATTGGCTGGAGACTCTGCTGCGTCCGTTTCAAGATGAGCACGTTGCATTGACGTACGGTAAACAACGCGGACCCGCGTCTGCAAAATTTTCGGAGCAACAAATTTATTATCAATGGTATCCCGATACGAGCGATTTGAATCAGGTGATCGCGTGTTGCAACAATG
>JBJKOR010000632.1:0-1374 GCA_046707185.1 Anaerolineales bacterium
CCGTTGTTCGTCAACATGA
This sequence comes from Anaerolineales bacterium, assembly GCA_046707185.1. Taxonomy (GTDB): domain Bacteria; phylum Chloroflexota; class Anaerolineae; order Anaerolineales; family Villigracilaceae; genus Fen-1038. Next base: position 20 of record JBJKOR010000632.1, read on the forward strand.
AAGTGGCGCTGCCGCCTAAAAGTATCAGCGCAAAGATTCCTGAAACGATCCATTGCAGGATTCGGCTTGTTCGATTGATTCCCCTTTTTGTATCATCTTCCTTCGACAAAGCCGGTATTCTTAACCCGTCCAATAACAGAAGCGCAAATCCGAAGGTAATCAGCCCGTTCTCGAGGCTGAAGCGGGAATTCTGGGCAAACAGGAAGACAGCCCAATCATTTACAGCAATGACGATGAGGAGTCCAAGATATTTGATTCCGCGCGTGATTGCCGACGGTTTTGTCGATCCCTGTAATAAAGCCCTGACAAATCGTCCGCCGTCCATCGGGAAAGCAGGAGCAAGGTTGATGACGAAGAGCCATATATTGAAGCCGCACAAAAATAGCGCGACCAGATTTAGATAAACGTTGATCTGCGCGTTCCATAAGAGATACGTCAAGCCTGCAAGCAAAATGTTGACCAGCGGCCCTGCACCAGCAATGGCGACTTCCTGCCACGAAAAATCTGTTTCTTTCCACGACTGCGACGCGTCACCGAAAACGAACAACGTCAGCTTCGATGGAATTTCCTGGCGCAGGGCTTTTGCGGTCCAAAGATGAGCGAGGACATGGCAGGCGATGGAAGCTCCGCTCGCGATTAGGATGAGCAAAGTTACAAACCCTAATTGGATTTGTGTGAGGTGCTCGCTGAAAAGCGGTAAATAGTATCCGGCAATGCCCCATATTCCTGCCGGGATGACGATGAGCCAACTGAGGTCGAACTCGAAGGCGGGATTGGACTTAAGAGTTATTTTTGGAAGGTTTATTGTTCGTGACATATTATTTATTGGTAATGGAGAAAAGAATGCAGCTCATGAGCATTTTGAAAACCACAATCAGATATTTGATATTCTACCCATTGAGCTTTAGAGGAGGATGAGTCTTTTCCTGCTGCAAAATAAAAGCCTCCTATTTGCGCAAGAGGGTTATACCAACCAACAATCTAATGAGCATATTGGTTTCTAGGTAACATTTCATTTTCTTTGGGATGGAGATAATTTGATGCGTTTGAAGAAAAATACCAAGAGAAAAAAGATTGTGGCCATCAGAACGATGGCGGAACCAGAGACGATGTTTAGGTAATAGCTGACATATAAACCAATGACGGACGAAACGGCTCCAAGCGTTGCGGAGACGATCATCATCGGGGCGAGGCGGCGTGTCAACAAATAAGCGGTCGCGGCAGGAGTGACCAGCATGGCGGCGGCCAATCCCACGCCGACGGTTTGCAGCGAAACGACGACGGTCAACGCCAACAAGATCAACATCAGATTGCGCAACAATTCGGCGGGCAATCGCAATGTGGCAGCGAGAACC
>JBJKOR010000633.1:0-3249 GCA_046707185.1 Anaerolineales bacterium
AGTCTGCACACGGCGACCGGGAGTTTGGATTCATCGGAAGTCGCATGCGTTTGGAGCGCAAGGTGGTGGTCGGTCATTGGCAGGATCCTGAGGTGCAAGCGCAAATCGGTGTGTGGGCGCGCGCCGCCTGTGCATGGGCGGATTGGCAAGGCGCCAAGGTGGCCCGCTTCGGCGACAATATGCGCGAGGTTGCTGTAACCGAAGGCGACAAAGTCGAGGCACAGATTCGGCTTGGCTATGATGTGTATGGCTATGGGGTGGGCGATCTGGTTAAGACAGTTAATGAAGCTAGTGAGGCCGGGGCCGAAAAGATGGTGCAGGCCTATCTCGACGAGTATGATGTAAGTGCAAACCTGCGTCCCGGCGGCGAGCATTACGCATCCCTGCGCGAAGCCGCCCGCATTGAAGTCGGTCTGCGTAACTTTTTGCAGGCTGGCGATTTCAAAGCCTTCACGACCACGTTTGAAGATCTGCATGGGCTCTCGCAATTACCGGGGTTGGCTGTCCAACGTTTGATGCGCGACGGCTTTGGCTTCGGCGCAGAAGGCGATTGGAAAACATCCGCACTGGTGCGCGCGATGAAGGTGATGAGTGCCGGGTTGAAGGGGGGAGTCAGTTTTATGGAAGATTATACTTATCACTTCAGCGCCGGCGGCGATAAAGTCCTTGGAGCACACATGCTCGAAATCTGCGAATCGATTGCCTCCCACAAACCTAAAATGGAAATCTTCCCACTCTCCATTGGAGGCAAGGCTGATCCTGTTCGTCTTATATTCGATGCAAACACCGGGCCTGCGATCGCAGCATCTATGATGGACATGGGTCAGCGCTTTCGCATGGTTGCCAATATCGTGGACGTGGTTCCAACGACTGAGCCACTTCCCAAGCTGCCTGTGGCACGTGCCTTGTGGTTGCCGCGTCCAAACCTCAAGATTGCAGCAACTGCATGGATCTATGCGGGCGGCGCGCATCACACAAGTTTTGGTTACTCGGTTACTGCAGAGCACTTACAGGACTTTGCTAATATGGCTGGCATTGAATTCCTGTTGATAGACGAACAAACCCGCCTTGCAGACTTCCGCGACAAGGTCCGGTGGAACGATATGTATTATCAATTGAGCAAGGGACTCTAAGATTACACGACTTGAAAAAATACAATGCTTCCCATATGTTCTGTTCGAGAAAGCGAAATACAACTTTTGAAATGCCCGAGATGATCATGAACCAACATATTTTGGAAAACGGTTTTTTACAAATCGAATATCTGACCGATTCACTGCGTATCACAGAGCTTGTGCCGACTGGCGGCCCCAATATGCTTGCCGAACTCGTTGGTTTGCCGCCGATCCCCACAGCCTACGGAGATTTTTATTTTCGTGGCGGGCATCGTTTATGGCATGCGCCCGAAGCTATGCCGCGTACTTTTGACAATAAGCTAGAGGTAAGGATGCCAGAAATGGGAAAACAAAAACTGCACGTATTCATCGGCCATGCAAGTGAAGATAGCATGGCGGCCAAACGGCTATCGAAACGACTCCGTGACGATAGCATTGATCTGTGAATGGGGAGGATGAACAAAAAGTAAATTCTGCGAATTACCCAATAACGGTTCTCATCCGGTGACTGCGCGAACAGTGTCGCGTTAGTTAGTCTTCGACAAAATTGCAAAAACCAAATACGCTTACCTCGCCAAAATCGGGCTTATATCTGATGCGAATCGGGAAGAATGAACAACAAATAGCCATCAGAGTGTAATTTTGGGGGTCGCATGCCGGCTGCCAACCTAAATGCCCTGGATTGGCTGTGTTTTTCAGCGTTTTGCGTCATATAAGCGCGAAGCTTTAGTCAAATTCCAGTCAAGTTGCTTATGGATTCTACGGTATCATATGGGACATACAAGCAATCAAGGAGATGGAATGCCTTCTCAACCTTTGCCAACAAATGATTTGTACCATGCCAAACGATGGGCTCTACTCGTTGGCACAGATTATTACCAAGACGCGCAAATCGCTACTTTACATTATTGTGCGGCTGACGCTAGCGCTTTGGCCGAGTTTTTTCTCTCACGCCCTGTTTATGGATATTCGCAAGAGCGGATGAAAGTCCTGAAAAGCATAGATCGTGAACATAATCAAGCAACCCGCATCAATATTTTGGAAAATCTCATCGAATTGGCTAAAGCGACAGGAGAAGAAGATTTGTTTTTGTTCTACTTCTCTGGGCATGGCACGGTTGTGGATGGAGAACCTTATCTAATCCCAAGCGATGCGAAAGGCAATCACCTTCTTGGAGATACGGCTATATCGTTGCGGCGCGTAAAAGATGTCATGAAATCAGTTGCAAAGGCAAAGTCCAGGGTAATCATCCTGGATGCATGTTATATGGGCGTCGAATTACGAACGAAGTCCCCCGAGCAGGCGCAAGAAACCTTCCTGCGCAGTGTCAGGTCCGAATTCGAAGATGCTGAAGGTATTGCTATTCTTGCTTCTTCATCGCGGGATGAACCCTCTGTGGAGGATGCAAAGAAGGAACACGGAGGATTCACTTATTACATCTTGCAGGCGTTTCATGATATTGACACAAACGAAAATCACGATGCATACATTACGATAAATGAGGTCTTTCGATATGTCACTGGGCAAATGAAGCAGGAGTATCCTCAGAGGCCGACCTTGCAGTTCGAGGGAACGGGGGAAATTGTCATCTTGCCAGCGATCACTCCCTTACCTCGAAAAGATAATCCGGTTCGGCGCACGTTTCCGGTGGAAATAAGTGATGATGATGATTTCTACGATCGGCAAGAGGAAATTAAGGATATCAAAGATCTCTTGCAGTCCACTTCCAATCTCATAGTGATTATTCGAGGCGAGCGTTGTACTGGAAAAACTTCTTTAATCAATCGCATTAAGAATCTGCTAGATGAAGACATATGGCCAGACCGTCGATTTATTCACTTCTCCCTCGACCCGCTGAGTATTTTAACGGTTGACGCCTTTGCCAAGGAGATCTGGCAAGGGTTAGTACAATCATTGGAGCAAGCGGGTTTTCCCCCACTGGCAGGCGAAGATGCGCAATTTCGATTTGAAGGCTATGTTGATTTCGCCAATCGCTTAAAGCGAATAACTATCCAAGTACCTGATCTGACATTTGTTGTGTTTGTTGACGAACTTGACGAAGTGGCACATGATGTAGAAGAAGTTAAATATAAACAAGTGATGGGGATCATTCGCCACTTACGCGGACAAAAGG
>JBJKOR010000634.1:0-3006 GCA_046707185.1 Anaerolineales bacterium
TCGCGAAGAAATCCTCCGCAAAGAGAAGAGCGGCTTCTCGAAAGACCGTGCGCCGCAGATAAAGTCTCGCTGTTAAGCAGCAGTTAGAAACTAACTTTTCACCACAGAGTTCGCAGAGTCACGGAGAAAGAATAAAACAATCTCTGTGGTCCACGCGATCTCTGCCTGCACTTGGCGCAGGTACAAGTGTGGCGAATGATTTAACATCATGCCCTGGAATCCAGATCGTTATCACCAATTTCAAGCCGAACGCAGCGCGCCTTTCGAAGATCTTCTCAAGCTCGTTCATATCCGGCCAAACTTGCAAGTCGTCGACTTCGGCTGCGGAACCGGCGAACTGACTCAGCGGTTGGCAGACGCCTTGCCGAACAGCAACGTTCTCGGCCTCGACCTTTCGGCGGAGATGCTCGCAAAGGCCGCGCCTCACGCCCGCGCCGGACTCCGCTTCGAGCAGGGCGACCAGACCGCGCTGGATGGCAAATGGGATTTGATTTTTTCCAACGCCGCCTTGCAATGGTCAGAGAATCACGAAACACTGATTCCATCTCTGTTCCGGCGTCTCGATCCCGGCGGACAACTGGCCGTGCAAGTGCCGTCGAATCATAATCACATCTCGCACCAGATCTATCGCGAGGTTGCCGCGCAGGAACCCTTCGTCCGCGCTTTGCACGGATTCAACCGTCAAGCGCCGGTGCTTCCCATCGAAACCTACGCCGCTTTGTTATTCAAGGAAGACGCGCAGCAGATCGTCGTTTTCGAGAAGGTCTATTCACACGTCCTGGAAAATGCGGACGCGATTTTGAATTGGATATCAGGCACCGCGCTGGTTCCGTACTTCGAGCGGCTGGATGATTCCATGCGCGCTGAATTCACCGAGGCAATCCGCAAAAGATTGCAAACAGAATTTCCGATGTCTCCCGTTTTTTATCCATTCAAACGAATTCTATTTTCAGCAGTTAAGCCTGGGTGAACCATGTTCAATGAATTCTTTGTGCGCGTGGGTACTTTCCTTATCCTGGTCGGCATTGCAGTGATGGCGTATTTCGCGATCACGGTTTCAAGTCACCAGCCCGATTTCAGATTTTTCTTCCTGAGCATTCTCAGCATTTTCATTGGCTGGCATCTTTCACGCCGCAAAGCCCCGCCGCCTCCCAGCGAACGTTTTAAAACTCTTCGCAAGTGGCGCGAAGGTTCGAAGAAAAAGGAAGAAGGGAAAAGGGAATAATCCATGTCGAAACTTATTTCACTTTCGGAAGCCGTTGCAAAATATGTAAACGACGGCGATACTATTTACGCGGCGGGATTCACACACTTGATTCCTTTCGCCGCCGGGCACGAGATCATCCGCCTCAAAAAACGGGACCTTGTGCTGGCGCGCGCCACCCCCGACTTGATCTACGATCAAATGGTCGCGGCGGGCTGTGCGCGCAAGGTGGTCTTCTCCTATATGGGCAACCCCGGCGTGGGGAGCCTACGCATCGTGCGTTCGGCCATCGAAAAGGGCCAACTGGAATGGGAAGAGTACTCTCACTTCGGCATGATCACGCGCCTGCAAGCGGGCGCGTCCGGTTTGCCCTTCCTGCCGATGAATCAAACCTCGGCATCCGGCCTTGAAAAAGCCAATCCAAATATCAAACGAGTCCCCGATCCCTACGGCGGAAAAGACGTAATCGTCGTGCCTGCCTTGAATCCGGATGTGGCAATTGTGCATGTGCAGCGCGCGGACAAAGAAGGCAACGCCCATCTGTGGGGAATCATCGGCGAGCAGAAGGAAGCTGCGTTTGCCGCGAAGAAAGTTATCCTGACCGCGGAAGAAATCGTGGACGAGTCCGTTATCAGGTCCGACCCGAACCGCACGCTGATTCCATCTGTCGTCGTAGATGCGGTCTGCCATGTGCCATATTCTTGTCATCCTTCCTATGCACAAGGTTATTATGATCGCGATAACGAATTCTATTTGCAATGGGACAAAGTCAGTGCATCCATGGATACCGTAAAGAGTTATCTCGATGAATGGGTGTATGGCGTCAGCGGCCGCGCAGAATATTGGCAAAAACTTGGCGAGGAAGTTCATCAACGATTGCAGGTCAAACCAAGATTCAGCGAACCGATTAATTACGGTGAATATTGATCCGCTAATTTTCGCGAATGGGCGCTAATTGGAGAATGAATCATGGCAGACCTACTCTTGAAGGATGAAGTGTATGCAATCATCGGTACGGCGATGGAGGTTTACAACCAGCTTGGTAGTGGATTTCTTGAGGCAGTGTACCAAGAGGCAATGGAGATCGAAACTGCTGAGCGCAAAATTCCGACCAAAACGCAGCAAGAAATTCATATTCGTTTCAAAGAAAAAACGCTAAAGAAATCCTATATTGCAGATCTATTATGCTTTGATCAAATCATCGTTGAGATAAAAGCTCTTGACCGTTTAACTTCTCGCGAAGAATCTCAGATCATCAACTATTTGAAAGCCACCGGTTTGCAAGTCGGCCTTCTTATAAACTTCGGATCACAGGATAAATTGGAGTGGCGCCGACTCGTATTGACGTCATACGGAAGCACAAAGCAACCGCCAAAAGTGCTGCGAGAAACAGAATCGGAGTATCAAATTCGTGAAGATTAGCGTAGATTAGCGGATGAATAACATACCCTTCTTAGAATATGGCGGCATTGGCACGCCCCTGTACTTCCTTCATGCAAATGGTTACCCGCCAGATTGCTATCAACCATTATTGGAACAACTGGCAAGTAAACATCATGTACGCGGAATGTTGTTGCGCCCGCTCTGGCAAGATTCGAAGCTGGAAGAGATCGATGACTGGTTTCCCTTCAGCGATGATTTGCTTCGTTTCCTAGATGAACAAGCCATGGAATCCGTCATTGGCGTCGGTCATTCCATCGGAGCAATTGTCACGCTGCGCGCCGCGCTCAAAAAACCGGAACGCTTTCGCGCCTTGATTTTGATGGAGCCTGTGTTATTTCCGCGCTATTTCATCCTCGAAT
>JBJKOR010000635.1:0-3637 GCA_046707185.1 Anaerolineales bacterium
TAAAACAACTCGGGCCGTTTAAGATGTATCCCACTTTTTATTCGCCTGTGCGTTGGTACTATATAAGCCGAAACCGCGTTCCGATGTTCAAGCTATATGGAATTCGATTTCCGCACTGGTTGTTGCATGAAATGATAACCAACACTTATGGTCTGATTCGACTGCTCTTTTTCGAGGATCGAAAAATTAAAAAAATCCAGGCCATGTGGTTAGGTACTCTGGACGGATTGAATCGACAAATGGGCCCGATATCGATTTCCCGCAAGAATTTGTTCGGCAGAGATGATTGAAACCTGCTGCGTTACATTACTCTCACCTCATGAGGACTTCTAGACTAAAACATGCCCAAGTCATCTCCGTTGGTTTCCGTCGGCCTTGTTACCTGGAACAGTGCAGTTCATTTGCCTTCCTGTCTGAGGGCGCTGGCGTGTCAGGAGCATACAAATATCGAACTGATTGTTGTGGATAATGCTTCCACCGACAATTCGCTTAGTTTGGTGGAACAATATTTTCCATCCGCAAAAATAATCCGTAATACAAGCAATACCGGTTTTTGTCATGCCCATAACCAAGCCATTGCGGCATCTGAAGGGAAATATTACTTGCCGCTCAATCCCGATGTTGAAATGGAAAAAGGATATGTATCGAATCTAGTTCAAGCTCTTGAGAACCGGAAGGGATACGGCTCAGTGGCAGGCAAGTTATTATTAAAACCATGCAATGAGTATCCTCATCGCATTGATTCGACTGGTCTTTTCCTTGACCGTCGGCGAAGAGAATATGTGCGTGGTCATGGAGAACTTGATGAGGGGCAATACGACGATCCTTGTGAGATATTTGGCGTAGACGCGGCCGCACCATTATATCGGCGTGAAATGTTAGAAGATATTAAAATAGATGGACAATATTTTGATGAAAACTTCTTTGCCTATAAAGAAGATACAGACTTGTCTTGGCGAGCACGCCTACTTGGATGGAGATGTTACTATCAACCATTGGCAGTGGCTTACCATCTACGTACCTTTAAGCCCAACCAGAAGCCTAATCAGCGAAAGGTGATTTTTCCAAGCGTCAAGGTTAACGCTGTAAAAAACCGATATTTGTTGTTGATTAAGAATGAAACGGCTTTGGGTTGGAGGCGGGTTTGGTTTCCTATTTTATGGTACGATTTAAAAATATTTGTTTATATTTGTCTGTTTGAGCGCACCTCGCTTAAAGCGATTGGTCTCCTAAAGGAGGCTTGGCCGCAAGCACTGGCTTGGCGTCACGAAATTTCTCGCCGGACCCGCTTGCGGCCTACGGATATATTGCAATGGTTTAAATAACCAATCTCGGGAATTACTCTTGAAAAGACAGCCAACTATTTCGGGTTGAAGGATGGTTTTATGAAGTTACTAATAACCGGCGGCAGTGGCTTTATCGGCACAAATTTGATCGATGCGCTTTTGGAAAGACACATTGACTTCATCAATCTTGATATAAAATCACCTCCCAAACCATCGCATCGGCCTTACTGGCAAGAATGTGATATTTTGGACCTCGATTTGACCATGAGCATGTTTGAGAAATTTCATCCCACGCATGTGATTCATCTTGCTGCGCGTACTGATACAAGCTCGAACGATCTGGATGATTACAGAGTTAACACTGAAGGTACAGAAAATATTCTGCAATGTATCAAGAACACTTCAAGTGTCCAAAGAATAATCATTACCTCTTCTCAATTTGTATATGGCTCCCCTGGAACGCCTCAAAATGATGAAGACTATAAACCCATCGGCGCATATGGAAAGAGCAAGGTCATGGCTGAGCAGCTTACAAGGTCCACAGGCTTAGGCTGTGAGTGGACGGTGGTTCGCCCCACCAATATTTGGGGCCCGTGGCATCCCAGATACCCTGGGGAGTTCTGGCTTGTGTTGCGGAAAAGACTTTATGTACACCCAGGTGGAAGATCGGCGATACGTTCTTATGGTTATGTAAATAATATTGTTTATCAGATGATGAAGATCATGGAGGCTCCCTCGAACCTGGTTAATAGGAAGGTTTATTATCTTGGCGATCCGCCAATTCAGTTGATTGACTGGGTTAATGGATTTTCGTTGGCAATAACAGGCAAACCAGCGCGGGTTGTGCCCAGATGGCTTTTTAAAACGCTTGCGGTCGCAGGGTGTATGATCGGTTTGCTCGGTTTTCGCTTTCCGATTCAGCTATCGCGATATCGTAGCATGACCGAGGATTATCTTAGCCCAATGGAAGCCACAATTACAGCCTTTGGAAATCCTCCTTATTCTCTCGAAGATGGAATTGATGAAACGGTCATTTGGTTGAAGAGATACTGGGATGGAGACTTCTCTTAATTCGTATGGATATTATCCATGCAGCGAGTACTTATTCGTTATTTCCACTTGACTGAAACCCAATGACCACATCACAACCCATACCCCTGTCAAAGCGCATTTGGAATATTTTCAAATACGTGCTCGCTGCTCTGTTGGTCTTATTCATTCTCTCCAAGACCAGCGTCCAGGATATCGTCGAATTGGTCAGGCATGTTTCTTTGGCGTGGCTGGCCGTCAGTTTCGTGCTGTTCTTTTTGATGAACATGATGAAAGCCATGCAATATTATGTCTTGTCCGGCAGGCAGGCATCTTATCCGCGCGTGCTTTCGATTGTGGTGGTACAGAACGCACTTACGAACTTCATCGCCACGGGCGCGGGCATTGCTTCCTATCTGACCATGTTCACGGTGGATGAGGGAGTCCGGCTGCGGCGCGCCGCGGCGGCTTTTGTCATTGCAAAGATCGGCGACCTGACCATCGTATGGGCTTTGTTGCTGGTTTCCAGTTTGATGTTATGGAATCAAATCGCCGTTTTAAAAATCCTGACGATTGTATTTTTGTTCATCATTCCATTGGGGATCGCTGCATTTGTTGCCTTGATCCTCCTGCGTCAAAAGTTTGTTTCAGCTGTTCACGCGCTGGCAGGGTTTCTGCATCTGGAACGTTTTTCATTCACCAAGCGCGGCCTGGATGTATTACAATTCCTGGCCGAGCAGGATGGCAATATGATCCTGCGACTCGTTCAATTGGCCGTGTTGTGTTCTCTCGTTTACATGACTTTGACGATGCTTTGGGTCTACGCCAGCTTGCGCACCTTTTCGATGATCCTGCCTGCTTCTGTTATCCTTTTCGTGAACTCGTGGCTTCAATTGATATCCTGGCTTCCGATTCAAGTCTTTGGCGGGCTGGGCGTGGCCGAGACCAGTCAGGTATATCTTTATGGCCTCTTCGGGATTTCTGTTGCACAAATGGCAACGGTCAGCATCGGTCTGCGCGTCAGCGCTTATTTATTCAATTTGATCTCACTGCTCTATCTGCCATTACAAAATCTATTCCATAGAAAAGAACTTCAAGTTCAACCATCCAACGAAAGATCAGAATGAACCATTTATCCAGGAACTCCATCCGCTGGTTATTCTTGACAACCGTGGGTTTTGCCGGCATTTCAGCGATCATCGAAACCGCGGCGATATTCCGTCTCGAGCAGGATTGGAACAGCCTGCTTTCGATGCGAGGTTTGCTGACCGCTGCCGTCTACGTTCTTTTCCTGGCGTTAGGCCTGATTCTGCTTTTCCTTT
>JBJKOR010000636.1:0-8234 GCA_046707185.1 Anaerolineales bacterium
CTTGGAAATCACATGACAACTGTTTTGCTGATGCCGCTGATGTTATTTTCCATCATAAAAGTTCAACCTGATATAACTTTGAAGCTGAACATGCGCATCGGAAAATTTAGCCTGGGATTCGATGTTCGTTCTTTGGCACGCCAACTGTTCTGGCTGGTCATAGCCGCAATTCTGATTTACGCCACCTTACCATTGCGCGCGCTCACACATTCACCTGTCAACTGGGGTGATCCGGTTACGTGGAACAATTTCAGTTGGCTGGTCTCTGGCAGCTTATATCAGCAGGATTTCCTATGGACACCCGCCGCGATCCTTCAAAGAATGCAAGCTGGCACGGCCTCCTTGTTGGCCCAATTCGGATTGCTCGGTTTGATGCTTGGTCTGTTAGGATTGATCGTCTTCTTCCGGTCGTCATCCTTGATGGTCGACACCTTATGGACTTTTATCGCATCGACAGTTTTTGCCATCGTTTATGGGACTGTGGACTCATTTGTTTACCTGATCCCGGCTTTTCTATGTTTCGCGGTCTGGATTGGCATTGGCCTGGATGGAATTATGAAAGCCGCCGCGTCACGCCTGAAATATGCCGGGTTGGTGATCGCGTTGGTCTACGCAGCATACCTGCTGATGTTTATGGGGAACGTCTGGCCGCAGGTCGACGCCTCCCATGATCAACGAGCGGAGCAATTCGGTAATCAAGTCCTGGCCCAGGTGCCTCAACATGCACTCGTCTTTGCGCAGGGCGATGAAGCAGTCTTTGGACTTTGGTATTTTCACTATGCCTTGCATGAACGACCTGACGTGGCGGTGATGGCTTCGGATCTTCTTCCCTTTGAATGGTATCTCGATACCCTGCGCTTTACCTACCCTGATTTGCATTTGCCCACCTATCTTCCGTGGCCGGAAAGTGTGGTCGCGACCAATCCAGGACGTCCCGCCTGCTACGTTTTCTATGGAACGCAAACTGAGCTTCAATGTTCATCTCCCTAAAACTGGCAGCGGAATCTGTATCTCAAGAAATCTATTTGTGACAATTGCTGATTTGTTTTGAAAATTCCAGGGCTTGGAAAAGAAATGTTCGAGGGGAGATTTTGATCTATGCAAATTCCATTGGAAATAGTATAACTAATGCATATATGAGGCGGCTTCGAATATCTTAATTCAATCGCCCATGAATTTGATTGTAGTGTTTTTGTGACACTGCGACTGTCACTCCGTAAGCAATATGGATTGGAGTAACCGTTGAGCGGGATTGCAGTAGTGTTTGAACATTCTAATGCACCGGTTGATCCCGGTGTATTGGAACGCGTCATGCGCCGTTTGGAACACCGCGGGCCGGATGGGCATGATGTCTGTCTCACAGAACACGCTGCTTTGGGACATTGGCATCTTTGGACGACCCCGGAAGACGTGGGCGAAATCCAACCTTTGGAATGCAGTGACTTGCCTTTTAAAATTGTGATGGATGGGCGTTTGGACAACCGGCCAGAATTGATTGATGCCTTGCATCTTGATTGCACTGAAGCCAGCCATCTTTCGGACGCGGCTCTGGTACTTTATGCTTATGACCGCTGGGCTGAACATTCTTTTGAACATTTCATCGGCGTATTTGCACTGGCCATACTCGATCAACAGCGTGGCTGCTTGGTACTTGCCCGCGATCCTCTCGGAGATCGTTCCTTGTTTTATTCCATTAAGGGAACATGCTGTATAGCGGCGTCCGAGCCGTGGGCCGTGGCAGGGGCAAATGGAAAGTCGGCACAGTTGAATGAAAAAGGTATCGCCCAGTTTTTTGCATTACAAGCAATCGACCCTGAGCAAACTCTATTTAAGAATATTTACGAATTACCTCCCGCACACGGGATGGTAATCGATTCTTCCGGGATTCGGAAATGGCGTTATTGGAAGCCGGACCTATCGATTGAACTGCGCGGAAAATCAGATCAGGAATATGCGGAAGGTTTCCTTGATCTGCTAAAGCAGAGCGTCCGCAGTCGTCTGCGTAGTGCCCTGCCTCTGGGTGTGATGATGAGCGGCGGTTTGGATTCGGCCTCTGTAGCCAGTTTGGCTGCTCGGATGCTCGCCCCGAAATCTCTTACAACGATTTCCTATGTGTTCGATGAATTGCCTGATGCTGACGAGCGTGGTTATATGGAAACGGTTGAGAACCGCTGGAAAACTCATCCGATTCAAGTCCCGTGCGATGATCTATGGCCCTACAAAAATTTATCAGCTTGGCCTCGGAATCCCAACCGCCCGAACGGTGATCTTTATCGAATGGTTATTGAACGAACGTATCGACGCGCGGCGCAGGAAGGTCTGCGCGTTTTGTTGACAGGGATGTTTGGCGATGAACTCTACGATGGAGAAGAATATTGGCTGGCTGATCTGGCGGCCGATGGCCGTCTTCGTGAGGCTGTGTCCAACCTGATGCTTCATCTCAAATATGCCGGGGCGTGGAAAACTCTGACATCCGATTATATGCGCGGAATGTTGAAGTCGAGGCTTCAAGGTATATCTATAGGAAAACAACTTTTAAGTCTAAGATCGAAGCGTAGCAAAAGAAACTTTCCGGCTTGGCTGACACCTTTTTCTGTTTCAAAGCTCGAAGCAGAAGAAGATCAACTTGATCCAGCAATCAGATCCAAATTAGGGTTATTGGGAAGCGAAACTGCCGAAGATTGTATTACCCAAAGCTATTATGCGAGTCGATATGGATTGGAGCTTAGACATCCTTATCGGGACCTTCGTTTAGTGGAATACATATTGACACTTCCGGCATATCAGTTATATTATGAGGGTCACTATAAACACGTATTACGCACAGCTATGCAGGGGATTCTGCCGGAGGCCATTCGCGGGCGCATGGTGCCCACTACATTATTGACTCTGCTGGCATACGGCCTCGAACAGGAAAGAGATTCGTTGCAGTCATATGTTCAAGATCCTCATGCCGCTTGGCGTAAATACGTCCGCGCAGACTGGCTGATGGACCGTTGGTATGAACCGGTTACGCGCGAAAATGATGGGCCGGATAAGTTAGTGCCTTGGTTGTGTATATCTTTTTCAAGTTGGTATTCATATTTCTTAGGAGGAACCTGAAATGAATAAAGACATATCTTTACCTGAAGAGATCAAACGAAAGCCTTACTCCAAGCCTCAGTTGAAAGCGTTGGGCGATTTGCACAGCTTGACTCTTGGCGGTTCACCCGGTACCGGGGAATCGGGAGGCACTACTAGAAAAAATAAGACGAGTTCGATTATTCAGCCACAAATTAAATTACCCGATGGAACAATTCTACTGAACGACGGCCGCATCATTCCGCCCGGTCAAAATCCTGAGCCATAAAAATTAGATTTACTCATGACTTGGATTCACCTCGCCGGACAGATGCTCTTTATTCTCGAAACGGTTTCAGAATTAGCTCCCTTCAAAATTTCTGAAATGCAAAATAGGGAAGTGGATAGCGCTGTCTCACTTGGTGTTTGTCCGTCCATTCCAACTAAATCCAGTGAGTTAATTCCACAAGTATTGATTTCTCGGGCTTCGGGCTGGGTTGGAGACGCAGAACGTTCGGTGGAAATCTGGTCTGCTTCTCGTGGCTTCCTGTTGCGGGTGAATGGTGGCAGCGATTTTTTCATCAGCAACGATGGGCAAATAGTTCAATCTGTAAACCACGAACAATCTGACGGCCCGTTGAATAAACTTGATCGCCAAATCCTGCTTGGTCCGGTGTTGGTATTTGCCTTGGCTCTGCGCGGCGTCTGGTCGCTTCATGCCAGTGCGGTGATGTATGGAGAACATACCATTGCTTTTCTTGGCGAATCAGGGGATGGCAAATCTACGCTGGCTGGCTATCTTTCCCAAAATACAAGTTGGGACTTGGTGGCGGATGATATTCTGCCCGTGCGCATAATGGCAAATGACGTCCAAATCCTGCCGCGTTTTCCCCAGCTCAAATTGGCCCCGAACGCGCAGCCTGGAACTGGATTGGGCGAATCTCTATCTCTGAAAAACATCTTTGTTCTGAAACAGGCCGAGGTGCGTGAATCGCCAGCATTACAGGCGCTGACATCTGCACAAAGTGCTCAGGCTCTGCTCAGCCATATAGCAGGCGCACGCATGTTCGATTCAAATCTACTTGCCAAACATCTACAGTTCTGTGCTCAAGCCGCGCCGCAGATATCTTTCTACGAACTATCCTATCCACATCGCAGGGACGCGCTTCCAACCATCCAAGAGATGTTGAAAACCTTGTTGCGTTGATTGCCAATTCCGACTCAACATGCTCGTTCCACAGACTGTTTTGAAGGAAATACAAGCCGCTCGGTGAGGAGCGGCTTTTTTATACCCATGTTCATCTAAGTTTATGTTGTACTCGCAGGGTATCTGTGGTTAAATTATCTTATGCTCATTCATTCCGCTACCCAACTTCTGACTCTCAAGGGCGGTCCGCAGCGCGGACGCGAACTCGGCACGCTCGGCATCATTCAAAATGGTGCCGTGTTGATCCGCGATGAAAAGATCCTCGCCGTTGGTCCGACCGACGAACTGCGCGCCGCCTACAAAGATGAACCGACGCTGGATGCCAGCGGATGCGTCATCATGCCCGGTTTCGTGGATCCTCACACGCACCTCATTTGGGCGGGCGACCGCGCCAACGAATTCGAGATGAAGATGGCGGGCAAGCCCTATCTCGACATCCTCGCGGCGGGCGGCGGCATCATTTCGACCGTCCGGCAGACGCGTATCGCTTCGATTGAGTCGTTGATCGCGCAGACGCGTCCGCGTTTGTTCCGCATGTTTGCGCATGGCACGACCACCGTCGAAGCCAAGACCGGATATGGTCTGCAAACTGCCACCGAGCTTCGGCTGCTCAAGGCCTTGTTGGCGCTCGAAGATGAATCGCGCATTGATATTGCGTTTACTTTCCTCGGCGCGCACGCCATCGCACCTGAATATAAAGACGATCCGCAAGGCTACACCGATCATGTTTGCGATACGATGCTTCCGACCGTTCAAGCCTGGTGGCAGACTCACGCGCCGAATCATGCGTTGCCTTTTGTGGATGTCTTCTGTGAAGACCGCGCCTTCGATCTGAATCAGACGCGTCAAATCCTGACCAAAGCGCGGGAACTCGGATTCCCGTTGAAGATCCACGCTGACGAATTCGACAATCTCGGCGGCGCGTCGCTGGCAGTCGAGTTGGGCGCGGCCTCCGCGGATCATCTCGTCAAAACGTCGGATGTTGACATCAAAGCCCTGGGTCGATCCGATACGGTTGCCGTGTCTTTGCCTTGCACGCCATTTGGCTTGGCTGAAAAAGAATACACGCCTGCGCACAAGTTGATCGAAGCGAATGCGATTTTGGCTTTGGCGACGGATTGCAATCCCGGTACGGCCTGGAATGAGTCGATGCAGTTTGTCATCGCCTTGGCTTGCCGCACCATGGGTCTGACTCCGGCACAAGCCATCGCGGCCTCGACGATCAACTCCGCTCACGCCATACGCCGCGCGGATATAATTGGCTCCATCGAAGAAGGCAAGCAGGCGGATTTGCTGATCCTCAGCGTGCCGGATTATCGTCACGTTGGTTATCGCTTCGGGACAAATCTCGTGCGGCAGGTCGTCAAGCGCGGCCGCGTCTATTCTGTGGATGTTGGTTATTATCGTACTGCATAACAAAGGAGTTTATGATGTCCATCTCAGGTGTTGATCTTGGAACCATTCTTTATTTTGCCGCCATCATTGTGATCGTGATCGTTGTGTTCGGAATTCTGAGTTACATCTTTAAACATCTTATCCATTGGTTCGCAAGCGGATGCGGATGTGTTGTATTTCTCGTGATCGTTTATTTCATCATTCATTTTGTGTTGAAGCTCTTGTAGGTATGTTTCAAACGCGACCGACATGATTGCAAAAAGCAACGGGACAAGTTATTCGCTTGTCCCGTTTTGTTTATGCATATCGTTTCCCGAACCACATCCGGCTGAACAAATTGTCCTTGATGATGAATTGATGATATAACGCCGCACCAGCATGTAAGAAGATAGTGAGCAGCAACAATGCCCAACTCAATCCGTGGAACGCGCCGAGGAAGAATCCGCCGCGGAATCCGTCGCCGCCTTCACCGCCGCGACGCGGGAATTGACCGGGCTGAAATTGTCCGTTGTTGGGAGGCGCAAACTGCCCTTGTTGGAATTGACGCGGTTGGGTATTCCCGATCCCAAATGTGCGCGCCAGACGATTGGTCTGCAATGCAAGAATCAATCCGGTAATGACAATTGCGAAAGCAAAGAAGTACAACGCCCAATGTGTGAGTTCGCCGATGATATCGAAGAATTTGTTGCCAGCGCTTGCCCAGACTGGACGCTTTGTAAATATGCGGACGAGCAAACGAACGGTCAATAAAACAAGGACGGTGATTCCCAAGATCATATGGATCGCGAGCGGCTGCAGACCTGCAAAACTGAGATTGATGCCGCGGCGGTCTTCGCCTCCCAGCACAAAGATCGGCGTGACAAAGATTAGAATGAGAATGATCCAATGCAGGGCAACAAGGGCAGGATGATAACGGGTTGGTTTTTGTTGTTCAATGGCTGTTTGATTTGACATGAAACTCGACTCCTTGTGCGCAAGTATAAAAATATTTCATGAACATCAGATGACAAAGTGAAATCTTCCTTTGATAAAATATGTGTCTGTGATTTTATGTCATTGCGAGGAGTGACGCTTTGCGTCGCGACGTGGCAATCTCAACTAAGCTTCAAACTACTGTTTGCATGATTACTGGAGATTGCCACGACCCGCTTCGCGGGTCTCGCAATGACATTACGTAAAACTTTGGAGGAACCATGAAAGTTGATATTATCGGCATTCCCATTGATCTCGGCGCAGATCGGCGCGGCGTGGATATGGGCCCCAGCGCGATCCGGTATGCGCATCTTCAAAAGAAATTGGAGGCGCTGGGTTACATCGTCGAAGATAAAGGCAACATCGAAGTGCCAATTGCCGAGATGTGTTCCATCACCGACCCCAAACTCAAATACATTGATTGCATCGTTCCGATGGCGCGCCGCGCGGCAGGCGCGGTGGCTACATCGATTCAAAGCGGGAATATTCCCGTTGTGCTGGGCGGCGATCACAGCCTTTCGCTTGGATCGATTCGCGGCGCGGCAAAATTCAAAAAGCTGGGCGTGATCTGGATCGACGCGCACGCAGACTTCAATACCGAGAGAACGACTCCATCCGGCAATATTCACGGGATGCCGCTGGCAGCGTTATGCGGACTCGGGGACGCGCGCTTAACTCAATTGTGGAATGACCCGCTTCCCGTTGTGGACCCGAAGCGGGTGGCCGTTATCGGCGCGCGGGACCTCGATCCCGGCGAAAAGGTCAATTTGCGCGCAGCGGATGTTATGGTGATGGGCATGGAACAGATCGATCGCTTCGGAATGGTGACGGTCATAGAAAAAGCCCTTGAGCGCGTCGCGCGTGAAACCGACGGCATTTATTTGTCGTTCGACATGGATGTCATGGATCCGCGTCACGCACCCGGGGTCGGGACGCCAGTGCCTGCGGGGCTGACTCAGCGTGAAGCGCATCTGGCTTGCGAGATGGTTGCCGAAACCGGCAGGCTGATCGGCATGGATATGGTGGAGGTCAATTCAGTGTTGGATATCCAGAATCAGACGGCGGAACTGGCAGTGGAGTATGTTTTATCGGCGCTGGGCAAACGGATTTGGAATGGAAATTAATTGGCTAGCTTTGCACATTAAATAGGAATAGAATAAACGCATGAATAGCATTCCCGGCCCGTTGCTTGTGGTTGAAGATGTTCCGAACATTCTTGACTTCCTTGAAGTGACGTTGAAGTTCAAGGGTTACGAAGTCATCAAGGCGCGGAACGGTCAGGAAGCCTTGGACGTGATCCAGGAAAGACGGCCCGCCCTTGTCATCACGGATATTCTGATGCCCAAGATGGATGGCTTCAGTCTTGTGTATCACCTGCGAACCGATCCGGCCGTGCGCGATATTCCTGTTGTCTTTCTTTCGGCCACCTATGTTGCCCCCGAAGACAAAACCTTTGCCATGATGATCGGTGCGACCCGCTTTGTCGAAAAGCCAATCGATACGGAGGAGTTTCTTCTAACGATCGCGGAATTGTTGACTCAAGGCGCCTCCTCTCCGCCTCCGCCGATGGACGAGCACGCATTTTTCATCGGCTATCGCG
>JBJKOR010000637.1:0-4631 GCA_046707185.1 Anaerolineales bacterium
GGATGCGTCTTGCCCTGGCAGTTTCATAAACCTGCTCGGCTTTTCTTGTATCAGATTCAGCGGATCGAATTGTTTGTTGAATAGCATCGAGTTTCTGTTTTTGCGATTCAGTACGCGCCGCGAGTTCATCGAGTCGCGCTTGCGTCTCGGCACGCTGCGTATGAATGGATGCAATCGCCTCGCGTGCGGCTTGCAGTTTTTCCTCCGCCGATGCGCGATCTGTTTGACGGGTTTGCAAAGCCTCTTGTGTGCGCGTCAACCGATTCGTAGCTTCATCGAATTCAGCTTGCAACGCTAGAGCTTCCTGATCAATTTCGGAAAAATGTTCGTGCGCCAATTTCTCTTCATTAACTGAACGTTCAAATTCCGATTGAAGCGAAGATTGCGAAGCGACCAATGCGCGGCGGCGTTCATCGAGTACCGCCAAATCCCGGCTGACCGATTCGCGCTGGCTATGCAATTCCGAGGATTGGCGATGCCAAACATTCAATTGCGCACGTAATCCGCTCAACCGTTCACGGAAAGCTGTGTATTCTGTTTGAGTTGTGGCATGAACTTCGCGCGCTTCATTCACATGTGTTTCCTGCTCGCGTACACGCTCACGTGTTTCATTCAATTCAACTTGCGAGTGATGCCAGTGATAACCATACCAATCCAAAAGCAGGACGCGCAAGTCATTCTGCACGCGCGAATATTCGATGGCGCGCTTTGCCTGCCGTTCGAGACTTCTCAAGCGCGGCTCAAGCTCCGCCATGATATCTTGCACGCGTTCGAGATTGTGTTGAGTGGTTTCCAAACGCTTGAGCGCTTCTTCGCGTCGGACGCGATATAAACCCACACCTGCAGCTTCTTCGAACAAACGGCGGCGTTCGTCCGCTTTCAGCGCGAGAGATGCGTCCACCAAACCTTGACCAAGAATCGTATACGTTCGTTCGCTGAGACCCGAGGCGGCCAGCAGCTCATTCATATCGCGCAAACGAACGTGCTGTCCGTTCAGCAAATAATCATTATGACCATCTCGGTACGCTCGCCGCGCTAAACCGACTTCACCAAAATCAACGGGCAGCCAATTGGTGCTGTTATCGAAGATAACTTCTGCGGAAGCCATGCCCGCCCGCGGCCGGTGTTCTGAACCGGAGAAGATCATGTCTTCGGTCTTCTTGCCACGCAATAGTAAATACGATTGCTCTCCAAGCACCCAGCGCAGAGAATCGGCAATGTTCGATTTGCCCGAACCGTTCGGTCCGACAATCGCGGTCACGCCGCTCGCAAATTCAAATACTGTGCGAGACGCAAAAGTTTTATATCCGTGCAGGTCGAGGGATTTTAGACGAAGAGGCATTTGTTATTGGATACCCGGGTGAGAATAAAGTCAGCGAGGTGCAATTATTACACTATTTGTAGGAAAGTCCAAGTGCTTCCAGCGCGGTCTGGGCCGCAATCTGCTCAGCCACCTGTTTGCTCGGACCTTTGCCGCGCCCATACACCACGCCTTTTATGCGGACTTCGATCTCAAAGACTTTGGCATGGTCAGGCCCGCTGGCAGAAACAGGCACGTATTGCGGAGTTCCCAGTTTTTCAGCCTGCGCCCATTCCTGCAGCTGACTCTTCGGATCATAGATTTCCACTCGCTGAATGACACGATCTTTGACCCGCTCCAAAAACGGTTCCATGAATCGTTCGACAGCCGGGATGCCTTGATCAAGGTATAACGCCCCGATCACTGCTTCGAATGTGGAACCCAGCAAATGATTGCGGTTACGTCCACCCGAAACGATTTCGCCATGTCCCATGCGCAGTCCCCGCCCCAAGTCCAGGGAACGAGCGAATTCGGCCAGTTGCTCATTGCGCACCAGCGCTGACCGTACTTTGGTCAGGTCGCCTTCGTGCATTTCGGGGCAATGATGATAAGCCCATGCGCCAACCACGAATCCCAAAACAGCATCGCCAAGAAATTCGAGACGCTCATTGTCTTCCAGCGCGTCCGAATTCTCGTTGAGATAAGAACGATGCGTTAAGGCCCGTGCCAGCAAAGACGGGTCATCGAATACTAAACCCAATCGGCGGGCTAATTCCGCAGCCGGCTCAGGCTTTCCATCTAAATTGGAGGTCACAATTTCCTCTTTGAACTCAGGGGGCGCCAAGCCCCTCCCCATTTTCTAACGAAAATCGGGAGGGTGACCAAAGGTCAAGCAGGGCTTCGCGGCCCATCAGTTCGGATTGATTTGCGCATCGGATTGTAACCTGATTTAAGAATCATGGCTGCAACCGAACGATATTTTAAGATACAATGATACGAATTTACTTCGGAGGAAGCATTGAACAACACAGTCGGCAGTGAAACTCGTTTTTTGCACGCCGTCGAAATGGGATTGGGGGCATGGTCATGGGGCGACCGCATCATCTGGCAATATGGACACGGCTATAACGATGAAGATATTCATCAAGCGTTTCTCACTTCGGTAACGGAGGGGATTCGCTTTATCGATACCGCTGAAATCTATGGCTCGGGACGCTCCGAACGGTTGGCCGGGAAATTTCTCAAAGAAACGGATCAGCCCATTTTGGTTGCGACCAAGTTTTTTCCCCTCCCGTGGCGCTTGACGCGCGGTGCGGTTCCCGCGGCACTCAAAGCGAGCCTCGAACGCCTCCAGCGCGAGACTGTGGACTTGTACCAAATCCATTGGCCTTCTCCCCTGCTCAGCGTGGAGACCATGATGGAAGGCATGGTGGAATGTGTCGATCGCGGCTGGACCCGCACGGTCGGCGTTTCAAACTTTAATCAAACCCAAATGATCCGGGCCTTTTCGACTCTCGAACGCAACAGCATTTCGCTGGCTGCGAATCAGGTTCACTACAGCCTGCTAAACCGCGAAGTCGAGAAGAATGGATTGCTGGCGCGCTGCAAGGAGCTGGGCGTGCGCTTGATCGCCTACAGCCCGCTGGAGATGGGACTGCTCACTGGCAAATACAGCTCGAAGAATCCTCCATCAGGCAATCGCGGTATGCGCTACGGAAATCTGCTCGGAAAGATCGAACCGTTACTTAAATTGATGAATCAAATTGGTCAGGAGCACGGCGGCAAGTCAAACGCCCAGGTTGCGCTGAATTGGTGCATTTGCAAAGAAACACTTCCCATTCCCGGCGCGAAGAACGGCAAACAAGCCTTGCAAAACGCTGGCGCGCTGGGCTGGAAGTTGACCGACGAGGAAGTCGCAAAGCTGGATGAAGTCAGCGACTCTGTGCTATAATACGCCCCCATGAAAGGTAACTTCGACTTCGCCAATAACAATAATAACGACAATGATAATAATCCGCATGTCGTTGGGCGAAGTACGGCTGGCTGACAGCTAACAAAATTCAAACCAATCGCCCAACGCAAATGCGAAGGGCGATTTATTTTATATGCAGAAATGTCATTGCGAGCGAAGCGCTGATGGTCGAGTAGTTGTGCTCTTCAACGTATCGAGACCCAGCGGCGACGCGGCAATCTCAAGTTTGAAGGTTACTTAAGATTGCCACAGCCCGCTCCGCGGGCCTCGCAATGACACATAGCAATTCGGAGGCGCGTTATGTACAGAACTCATTCGTGCGGGGAATTACGGTTGGCACACGTTGGCCAGAAAGTGACCTTGGCAGGCTGGGTGCATCGACGCCGCGATCATGGCGGCGTGGTCTTTCTCGATTTAAGAGACCGCTATGGACTTGTTCAAATCACCATCAATCCCAATTTATCGAAGGAAACGCTGGATACAGTTGCGAACATTCGCTTCGAATGGGTTTTGCAAATTACGGGCATGGTACACAAGCGTCCTGCTGGCATGGAAAATCCGAATATGGAAACCGGTGAAATCGAAGTCATTGCCAGCGAGATCAAGGTGCTCAACCCGGCCAAGACCCTGCCATTCATGGTCAACAATGGCGATGCCAACGAAGCCGATGAAAACACGCGACTCAAATATCGTTATCTCGATCTGCGCCGCCAGCGCATGAAGGAAAACATCATCCTGCGTCATCGCGTGGTCAAGTTCATGCGCGACTTTCTCGACCAGCAAGGCTTCCTCGAAATCGAAACACCGATTCTCTTCAAAGCCACGCCCGAAGGTGCGCGCGATTATCTCGTGCCTTCGCGCGTTTATCCCGGCCAGTTCTATGCCCTGCCCCAATCGCCGCAGCAACTCAAACAGTTGCTGATGGTGGCAGGCATGGATCGTTACTTCCAAATCGCGCGCTGTTTCCGCGACGAAGACCAGCGCGGCGACCGCCAACCTGAGTTCACACAGCTCGATCTTGAAATGTCGTTCGTTCAACGCGACGATGTCTTGGCGATGATCGAAGGACTTTACACAGCAATGATTCCGGTTGTTACGCCGCACAAACGAATTCTTTCTTCGCCGTGGCCCAAGTTAACGTATCAAGACGCGATTGAAAAATACGGTTCGGATAAACCGGACTTAAGATTCGGAATGCAATTGACCGATGTCGGCGATGTCTTTGCGAAGAGCGACTTCCGAGTCTTTCAATCCGCCCTCGAAGCGGGTGGCGTGATCAAATGCATTGTCGCGTCTGGTTGCGCGGACTACTCCCGTCGCGATGTAGACGAGTTGACCGAGGTTGCAAAATCGTTCGGA
>JBJKOR010000638.1:0-4194 GCA_046707185.1 Anaerolineales bacterium
TCGCTCCGTAGTGCTAACTTATTCAACGCTTGCATAATCATATTCGCTGCTGTCAGTCAAACTCTGCTAAAATCAACCCATCCTATGAAATACATTTGGTCTCCGTGGCGTATGACATACATCGAAAATGCAAACAAGGAAAAAGGCTGTGTGTTTTGCAATCTGCAAGCCAAAGCAGACAGCCCCGACAATTTAATCGTCCAACGCGGCAAACTGGCCTTCGTGATCCTCAATCGCTATCCGTACACCAGCGGACACGTGATGGTCGTGCCATTTGCCCACAAGCCGAATCTCGAAGAATTGGATTCCGCCACACGCGCCGAAATGATGGAATTGACCTCGCAGGCCACCAGCGTGCTGCGCAAAATCTATGGCACCGAATCGTTCAACGTCGGCGTCAACATCGGCGAGGCGGCGGGCGCGGGCGTGAAGGACCATGTCCACATTCACATCGTGCCGCGCTGGGTCGGCGATACCAACTTCATGTCGTCACTGGCCGATACACGCGTCCTGCCGGAAACATTGGAAGATAGCTGGCGGCGCATCCGCGATGGATTTCAAGCATAAATGTCATTGCGAGATGGCGCCAAGGCACCATCGTGGCAATCTCAACTAACATGCAGGAGATTGCCACACTTCGCTCGCAATGACATTAGCAGCCAAAAAATGTACCGACTTCAAAAGATAACTTACTTCTTCTTTATCACTACAATCCTTCTGACCAGTTGCGCAACCGCTTCCTCCCCCACTCCGACTTCGACTCCCCAAAATACGCCAACCATCACGCCAACGCAGCCGCGTCAGATTCCGACCGCGACCTTTACTCCCACACCCCAATCCACTTCCACGCCCGTAACATTCGGCCCTGACTCGTTTCCCGCGAACGTCAACCCATTGACGGGACAACCCGTCGCGGATCCATCGCTATTGAAAATCCCGGCGATGTTGGTTTCGATTTCCAACTTTCCGGCAACCGCGCGCCCGCAAGCCGGACTCTCCTTCGCACCGTACGTTTTCCAGTTTTCCATCACGCAAGGCGATGATCGTTTCATGACCATATTCTATGGCGAATGGCCGCACCCGGAAGTTCCCGTCACGGGCGGATGCGAAGTCCGCCAGGGAGCCTTCACCAAAACCGGAATCCTGCTTGGCCGACGCGTGTGGCTCGACACAAACAGAAACGGGATTCTAGACCCCGGTGAGAATGGAGTCGGCGGCGTATGCGTCAACTTGTACGATGCAAATGGAAATTTGATCCAACAAACCACGACAGATTCAAACGGCTATTATGGATTCAACGTCCAAAGCGGCGATTACAGAATCGAATTCGTCAAACCGAACGGCATGGAATTTACGCGACCGAACGTCGGCGATGACAGTCACGACAGCGATGTGAATCCGTCAGATGGTAAAACGCCGCTGATTCATGTAACCGGCGATGATCTATCCTGGGACGCAGGC
Organism: Anaerolineales bacterium; assembly: GCA_046707185.1. Classification (GTDB taxonomy): domain Bacteria; phylum Chloroflexota; class Anaerolineae; order Anaerolineales; family Villigracilaceae; genus Fen-1038. Next base: position 1,462 of record JBJKOR010000638.1, read on the forward strand.
TTGACCGTCTCGCCGGACGCGCCAACTCCCAGCGGCACATCCACTCCACTACCGGAGGCCGCTATCGGTCCGGTGCGTTCCGGCCGTTTGCTCTATGCGTACATTGCCAATTTCTTTCCCGATAGTTGTTTGATCGATGCCTTCGCTTCGCCGGAAGTATTGGTAAAGATTCCGAAATGCGCATTCGTGGCGCATGACACAGTGGGCGGCGGGAACATGCTCGACCTCCAACGTTTTCAAGCCATCGCTGCGAAAAGTGAAAAGATATCCGATTCCAAATTCAACTACACCAGTAATCTCTACGCAGACCAACCGCCAAGCGGCGGCCTGCCCGCTTCGCAACTCAACGTCTTCTATGCATATCAGAATCAATCCGGCTGGACGTACGATCCGATATCGCAATCGTGGCTGCGCTCCACCGACACATCCGACATCAGCCAGGCGGGAATCCTGCATTTGGATACGGATCGTCTCAACGGTCGTCAGCTTCATTTCGAAAACGTGGTCGTCGTGATGGCAGACACGGACGTGGTTTCGCCGACCAACATCGATATTCATCTTGATGAAGGCAACACCGGTTATGCGTTTCTCTTCCGCGATGGGCTGATGTATAAAATCCGCTGGAGTACGCTGGCGACCAAGTATGAACAGAAGACCGGCTTCGAGCGCCCGATCAAATTCATCAACACAGACGGTTCGCCCGCGCCGCTCAAGCCGGGTCACACGTGGGTGATTATCGTCACGCCCTTTAGTTATTTTGCCGAGCAACAAAGTGGTGTATATTTGGTGCGGTATGTTCCTCCGCAAGGCGAAGCGCGATAATACCACCTCACCCCCAACCCCTCTCCTGACCTTTGGTCAAGAGAGGGGAGAAAGAAACTTGGCATGAACAGAAAAACTCGCGGGAAAACAACACCATATGCAGTGAAGACTGCAAGAGAATTGCGTCACCATACTACTCATGCCGAGGAAATATTATGGAATGCTTTGCGTGGACGAAGACTGGCGGGTTTGAAATTTCGACGGCAGCATCCAATGAATCGCTTCATCCTTGACATGTTTTGTGTCGAGAAACGCCTGGCGATTGAAATTGATGGCAGCGGTCATCAAGACCCATATCAAGCGGAATACGATCAAGGGCGTTCGCAATTCCTAGCAGAGAGGGGAATCCGGGTTGTACGGTTCACCAATAAACAAATAGAAAATACCTTACAGGACGTTTTGAAGCAAATTCTTGTTATGGCAAATTCCCCTTCTCCTGACGAAGAACTTCGTCAGGAGAAGGGCCAGGGATGAGGCGAGGCATCATGCAGCCCTATCTCCTTCCACTGATTACTTTGTTCAACGAAAATGCCAACCCCGTTCAAGCCGCGCCGATGAAGAAATACATGCGCGACCAATTCGAATATCTTGGAATAAAATCTCCGCAACTCAGAACGCTATCCAAACAATTCGTTGACGAATATGGATTGCCGCCCACTTCTGAATTGGATTTGATCGTCCACGATCTATGGGAACTGCCGCAGCGCGAATTCCAATACCTGGCAGTTGGCTTTACGGAGCGATTGAGGAATGAGCTTCCAGCAAAATTCATCAAAACGATTGAATATATGATCGTCAACAAGTCATGGTGGGACACTGTCGATAGCGTCGCAGGCGATACGGTTGGAATTCATTTCAAACGCTTCCCTGAAGTGCGCGAGAAATATCTCGCTAAGTGGCGCGCCTCGGATAATTTCTGGTTGAGGCGTACAACGATTTTGTTCCAACTGGGCTACAAAAAAGAAACTGACTTCGATTTGCTATGTGAGATCATTCGCGAGAATCTCAACTCGAAAGAATTCTTTATCAACAAGGCCATCGGCTGGTCATTGAGACAATATGCACGCGTCGACCCAAAGGCAGTGAAAAAGTTTGTCAAAGCCACGCCGCTTCATCCGTTGAGTCGAAGAGAGGCGATGAAACATCTTGAGTAGGGGCGAAGCATGCTTCGCCCCTACAAAATTGAATCAAATATATTTCGTCAAGGAGAAGCCATGAGCAAAGATAACGAAGCTGTGATTCTTTCCGCGGTTCGCACGCCGTCCGGGAAATTCCAAGGTGCGCTGAGCGAACTGCCTGCCACAAAGCTGGGCGCAATCGCCATCCAAGCCGCGGTGGAACGCGCCGGTATCGATGCGAATGACGTCGAGGAAGTCTTGATGGGCAACGTGGTACAAGCCGGTGAGGGACAAGCACCGGCGCGCCAGGCTGCGATCTTCGGCGGGATACCGAGCAAGATCGGCGCAACCACCGTCAACAAAGTCTGCGGTTCGGGATTGAAGGCCGCCATGTTCGCGGCACAAGCCGTCCGCGCCGGCGATGCGGAATTATTCGTCGCAGGCGGAATGGAATCGATGAGCCGCGCGCCGTATCTGGTCAATGGCAGAGGCGGCGAACTGAAATTCGGTAACCAGCCCTTAACCGACGCCCTGCTCAACGACGGCTTATGGGATCCGTTCGAGAATTGGGCAATGGGCATGGCCGCTGAATTTATCGCAGACGAGTATGAAGTCACGCGCGAAGCGATGGACGAGTTCGCGCTAAGCAGTCATCAGAAGGCAGTCAAAGCAACCGAAGAAGGAAAGTTCAAGGCAGAGATCGTGCCGGTTGAGACCAAAGGCAGAAAAGGCGAGGTGACCATCGTGGACAAGGACGAAGGGCCGCGCAAAGACACCTCGCTCGAGTCGCTCG
>JBJKOR010000639.1:0-17761 GCA_046707185.1 Anaerolineales bacterium
TCTCGAATCAAAAGCGGAGATAGAACGGCAAGGTGTATAAGAACTATTTCTGCGGCCAGAAGCACTTTTTCCTTGATCGTTCTTTGGGTAATAAGCACGGTCAAGAGTAATGTGCCTAGCAAAAGAATGCCGTCCTGCCGCGTCATGTTCGCTAAGCCGGTACACACGGCGGCGATCAAGAAATAGCGTGATTTTTGCCGGCCGAGTACGGTTAAGAATAGTGCCGTTGAACCAAGCGCGCCAAAGAAGATGATGGTATCTGTTTCGAGCGATGAAGTGATTTGAATGGGAGAGAGAAAGACAAGAGTTGCAACAAGAGCGGCAACGAGTCTGGATTGCGTTATGTATTTTGCGGCGAAGTAACCAACGATCGGCGACACAAAACCGGCGAGGGTCGAAGCGATGAGCGCGCTCGTTACAGTCTTTCCAAAAAGGAACATTGACAGGCTGAGCAGGATGGATGTCAATGGCAGCCAATAATTATTGCTGTAGTGAGGAAGAGGCGGCAGGCCGTTGAAATAGAAAGGCACATAATCAATCACAAGCCCGCGTCCCTCTGCAAGACTTTTTGCAACGGTGTAGTAGAAGGCGGGATCAGATGTGCCAGGCGTCTGGGTGATGGAAATGATATATGCCCGCAAGAGCAAACCAACAATCGTTCCCCCGATCAGTAAACCAAACTCTAGCTTGGAGATATTTTGCTTTGACGCTTTTTCTACAATACCCATGCCAGCATCAATCCGATGATCGCGATGATAAGCCCAACGTGAAGCAGCAGGTTTGACGTGGTCAGCCAAAACGGCGGAATGACGAATTGTAAAATCAGGTTCGCCACGATAAAGCCTATGCCGATTAGCGGCAAAAGCCCTTTGCGATGTGCCAGATATTCCGAAATCACATCCAATAATTTTAACATTAGGATTCCTCTTCTTCCAGATCGCTGGGATGATTTGCCGCCTGCCACGCTGAGAATTGTGCTGCCAGGCGTCCAGGAATTCTACCCTGCATCAATACTCCGCCGCGCTCATGCTCGATGCGTTCCACCTGGCCCGCTTCATGAAAGAGTGAAATTAGCGCGCCTTGTTGATAAGGTAATCGCACAAGGATTGGCGTGAAGGTTTCATAGAGTTCTTTCTTGATCAATTCCAAAAGCTCCGGCAGGCCGGTTCCCTTGCGGGCGGAGATGGCTATTGCTTTTTGATATTGCCGCGCCGTCTCACGCGCCGCCTCGGGGCGGCTGAGGCGGTCTATTTTATTCAATGCCGTGACAGTTGGGATGTGTCCCGCGCCAATTTCATCCAGCGTTTCCTGCACGGATTGGTATTGGTTTAATGCATTGGGATGCGACATATCCACTACATGTAAGAGCAGGTCGGCCTCGGTGATTTCCTCCAGCGTGGCGTGGAAGGCGGCTACCAAAGTCGTAGGTAATTTTTGGATAAAGCCTACGGTGTCGGTCAACAGGGCTTGATAGCCGCCCGGCAATTCGATGCGGCGGGTTGTCGGATCGAGCGTCGCGAAGAGTTGATCAGCTACATAGACATCAGATTTGGTGAGTCGATTCAGCAGGGTGGATTTGCCTGCGTTGGTGTATCCGACCAAGGCGATGGTCGGGATGCGTGAACGTTTGCGCTGCGACCGATAGCGCATCCGGTGGGCGCGGACTTTTTCCAGCTCGCGCTTCAGGTGTGCGATTCGTGTCCGGATGGAGCGCCGGTCTACTTCCAGTTGTGTTTCGCCGGGACCGCGCAAACCCACGCCGCCAACGGAACCGGTTCGTCCGCCGCCGCCGCCGGCTTGTCGGGCGAGATGTGTCCATTGTCCAGTGAGACGCGGAAGCAGGTATTCGTATTGTGCCAGCTCGACTTGCAGCATTCCCGCGGCAGTATGCGCGTGCTGCGCAAAGATATCAAGGATAAGCGCGGTGCGATCCAGCACGCGGACGTTCACACCGAGTGCCGCTTCCAATTCGCGTTGATGACGCGGCGAGAGTTCATCGTCGAATAATACGATTTGCGCCAGTGTCTCTTCGCTCAAGGCTTTTAGTTCGGAAACTTTACCGGGACCGATGTAGGTTTCGACGTTGGGATGATCGAGCTTCTGGGTCAGTTCGCCAACAACTTCCAGTCCGGCAGTGTCCGCCAGGAGGGCGAGTTCGGTAAGTGAATCTTCCAGTGAAAGAAAGTCTTGTTGGCCGCGCAGGTCAACGCCGACCAAAAAGGCGCGTTCACGGGGAGGTTGTGTTGGTTGAGGAATTCGCTTTGACATCAGTTTTTGTTTGTTGATTCTCTAATCTGCTAAAGAGTTTGGTAACCTTTGGGTCGATGCGTTCGGTGCGGATGGGAAGCAAAATGTGGAAGGTGGAGCCGGGACATTTTTCTTCATCGCAACCCGGCGATTCTACCCAGATTGTCCCGCCGTGCGCCTCGATGATTCCGCGTGTGATGGGCAGTCCCAAGCCGGGACCGCCGCCCTTGAATTTGGTCTTGCTGCTGGAATGTAAATTGATGCGTCCAACCTGGCCGAACTTTTCGAAGATCATCGCTTGATCTTCGATGGAGATGCCGATGCCGGTATCCGCGATGATGATTTCGATGAATCCCGGCAAATTGCGGCCATCCACTGTGATCCTGCCTTTATCGGGCGTGTACTTAACGGCATTGGACAGGACATTCCGAAAAGCCTGATACAACCTTTCCGGATCGGCATAGATCCAGGTTTCACTGCCGGGGAAATTTTTGATCTCGAGTGTTTGGCGGCGTTCCTGGATAGTGGCTTCCATTTCCCGGCCCAAAGATCCCAAAACCTGGTTGATCCAGATCGGCTGGAGGTTGAGAGATAGCAGGTCGTTATCGATCAAGGATACATCGAGCATATCGTCGATAATTTCGTGCAGGCGGCTGATGCCCTTATTAACTCCTGCAAGAAGCGTATCGATCTCTTCGTTTCCATTCCCCGCGACCAGGTCGCGCATCATGGCCGCGTAGCCTTCGATGAGCGTCAAGGGTGTCTTGAGTTCATGTGCAGCAACGGAAATGAAATTGGACTTTGAGCGGTCGAGTTTTCCGAGGGTCTGCCTCACCTCGACCAGTTCGTTTGTAATATACGCGACGCGCGCTTCTGTTTCCAAGTGGGCTACTTTTTCCAGCCCGTAGGTGTAGATGGGTGTGATCGTCGATAGTAAATCGAGCGCGTCCTGCTCCGAGAGATTCTCGATCACGATATCGTTCGTGATGGCGATGATGCTGTTCAGCATTTGAGAAACTTTCTGCCGATTCTGCTGCAAGTCTGTCAGCGTTGGGGAAGCGGTCCACTCGTGGAGGACTGTGTCGAGCCAGGCCGGGTTGCCGGTCATGACGGCTTGTTCCAGCCCATCATAGAATCGATTCAACTCATCAAGGAAGGCTTCCCGCGCACCAATGGCACGCGTCAAGCTTTGCGCTACGCGCTGTATCCAGGTAGAGCGGATTTGAACTAGTAGTTCCTGTGCCTTCATGAGCGGTTATGCTTACCTAAGTTTACGCTGAGATGCGCCTTTTGACCATTTCATTTTTGTTGAGGGTTTTGCTGCATGAGCCATGTTGTCAAAACATCACCGACCATCTGCAGGCTTTTCGCCGAAATCTTATCGGGCGTATCTTGTGTGGTGAGCCAATATTTGTAATCGATGTCGATAATATCTACAGCTGGAATACCGGCCTCGATGAATGGAATGTGGTCATCGAGAATATTATATTTTACGCTTGGGATGAATGAATCCTGGTAGCCCAATTTTGCCGCCGTGTTCCAGATGGATGTTCTGATTTCGAGATTTGAATTTCCATCCATATAGAACGTCGGGTTGATCCCGCCGACCATATCCACGAGCAGCATGGCTTGCGGCTTGACCGTCATCGTGGCGACGAAGGCTTTGGAACCGAGTGTCCAATCCCAGCCGGGAATTTTTCCGTTATCTTCCGCATCGAAGAAGACCAGCCAAACTGGCGGGGAATTTGCCGGAAGCGTGCGCGCCAATTCCAACAAGACAGCCACGCCTGATCCGCCATTGTCCGCGCCGGGCGTGGGTTGGGTTCGCAGGGCAACATTTGGATCGTGGTCGGCGTAGATGCGCGTATCGTAATGTGCACCGAGGATGAATTGCGGTGGCTCATCGTTTCGGAACGCGATCAGATTCTGGATGGGATGTCCCATCTCTTCGGCTTGCTGGACCTGAACCTGCCAGCCCGCTGATTCCAACTCACTGCGCATCCAATTCAGGGTTTTGGTGTGTGCGGCTGACCCGGGCGTGCGCGGCCCGAACGCGACCTGCGTTTGCACGTCGGCCAAAGCGCGGGCGCCATCGAATTTAACGGAGACCGCTTGCTGTCCGAGCACGAACGCTCGAACGTACCAGCCTGCCGTCAAGGCCAGCAGGACACCAATGACTGTCAGGTAAATGGCGATGTTTCGTTTACTCATGGCGACTCAAATAAGTCTCCAAATCCACCAGGGCACGATCGGCATATGCTTTGGTGCGTTCACGTTTCCCCAAACGTTTTGTGCTTTCGAGCGAGGGCAGGATTCCAAAGTTGGCTTTCATCGGTTGAAAATCTTTCAAGTTGGCATGAGTGATGTAATGGCATAACGCGCCAAGCATGGTCGTTTGCGGAAGCGTGATAAGTTTCTGCTTCTTGTGCAGGCGCGCCGCATTTCTTCCGGCCAATAGACCGGTGGCAATGTTGCCCATGTAACCTTCGACTCCGGTGATCTGGCCGGCAAAAAAAAGATCATCGCGGTCATGGAATTGAAGCGTCGGTTTCAACAGTTTCGGAGAAGCGATAAAGGTATTGCGGTGCATTTGACCATAACGGATGAATTCTGCATTTTCCAATCCGGGAATGAGACGTAGTACGCGTTTTTGCTCGGGATATTTTAAATTGGTTTGGAAGCCGACGAGATTATAAAGATTGCCCGCCAGATTATCCTGCCGCAATTGAATCACAGCATAGGGTCGTTTGCCTGTGTGCGGATCGAACAATCCAACAGGGCGCATGGGGCCAAAGGCAAGCGAGTCTTTGCCGCGTTCCGCCATGATCTCGATTGGCAGACAGCCTTCGAAAAAATGTCCGGCTTTTACGCCGCTCCGAACGGTTTCTTCGAAAGAGCGCAGTTCGATCCGTTCCGCGTGGAGCAATGCTTCGATGAAGGCATAGTATTCATCCTTTGTTAAAGGACAGTTGATGTAGTCGCCATCATCGTGATCGCGGTCATAACGCGAGGCGCGGAAGGCAATATCCATGTTGATCGAGTCGTAAGCGACAATCGGCGCAATGGCATCGAAAAAGAAGAGTTGATCTTCTCCGCTGAGAGCGGAAATTTTTTGCGAAAGCCTTGGCGATGTCAATGGGCCGGATGCGATAACTGTAAGTGTAGCCGGAATATCCGTCGCTTCTTCGCGGATGACTTTGATGCGCGGATGATTTTGTATTCGTTCTGTCGCGGAGCGGGCAAAAAGTTCGCGGTCAACGGCCAGAGCGGAACCAGCGGGCAAGGCGGCGCTTTCGGCGCATTCCAAGAGCATGGATCCCAGGCGGCGCAATTCGTTTTTCAATACTCCCGATGCGCGGTCGGGCAGATTGGAGCCGAGCGAGTTCGAGCAGATCAGTTCAGCAAGATAATCAGTTTCATGCGCACCCGTTGAAAGAGCGGGGCGCATCTCATATAGATTTACATTCAAGCCCTGTTGAGCTGCCTGCCAGGCGGCCTCGCTGCCTGCCAATCCGCCGCCGATCACGGTCAAATCTGTCATTCGAACTCTATTGTACCATTCGAGGGTGCTGTATAATTTCGGATATGGAAGCACAACTGCGGGAATCGTGCAAGCTTACAGGGGCCAAGTGGGCTGTGCTCGCCAAGCGCGAGGGCGGTCAATGGCTTCTTCAAATTGCTTCTGGGCTATCCAGGAAAAAGCAAGGAATGCTGAGGGATTTTCTCGACCAAGAATCGATGCTTGCCCGTTTGACCAGTACGATAAAGAGAGAACGTTCCTTGTCTCTTGCGTTGCCAGCAGAAGCGAAATTGGATTCGACCAGACTCTATGCGTTCCCGATACGAAAAACATCTCAAGTTGTATTGGTGGGTTGCCGACGTTCTTTATCGGAAAAAAACCGGAATATTTGGCGGCTTGTATCTGGTTTACTGGCGTCGGAGCCTCGAACGGTTGAGAACGATTTTCTGCCTGATATACAAACGGAACTCTCTTACGATCTACCGCGTGCCCTGGATCGTATCCTGGATAATTTCGTGCGCGCGGCGGAAGCCCAAGGCGCGTGGCTTGCCATTCGACGCGGCGATACCCTCGATATTTTGTCTCAATTCAATGATCCTAATCCAAAGGAACATTTACTGCTCATTGATGCCAATCCTTTGTTGTCTCAAATGAGCCAAAAGCAAACAGACATCACGATCAAGAAGGAGCAAGTTGAATGGAGTCAAATTCCGCGTATGGCGATGAAAAGCAATGCCAAAACGTGGTGCTGCTTTCCGCTGATCGTGGGCAAGCGCTGGATCGGTGCGGTGGCGCTTTGGCGGCAATCGGAATTCGATGCCAGCGAAACTTCCCGCTTGCGCGAGACTGCACGGCGGGCCTCTTCATCGGTTGAGGTGATCGTCACGTTTTCCGAGGTGACCAATCACCTGCGGCGGCTCGGAATGGTCAACGATTTTGTGTTGTCCATCTCCTCGGTTCAGAATCTCGATCAGATGGCGCGCCGCGTTTTCGGTCTGCTCTCGCGGTCTTTTTCGACGGAGTTGATTTCAATTTTTATTCCTTCAGCTGATGAGCAGTTGATGCGTGAATTCTTCAATCGCGATGGCAAGTTCACTGTACAGAATGTAGCACTTGCCGGACATCCGGCCTACGCGTTTCTAAAAAGTGAACGGAACATTCGCATCAATGATGCACCGGCAGTTGGATACAAATTCTTTTATCCGAATGCGCGCTCGGCGCTGCTGGCTCCGCTCAAATACCGCGGACGAACCATTGGTTTACTCTCCCTCGAAAGCGCCCGCCCTGAAGCGTTTACTCAATACGATGAACATTTGATGGTCGTGATCGCCAGCTATCTGGCGGGACTGATCGAATATAGCCGTCTGCGTGAAGAAGCTGAGGCGCGCGCCGGAAATCTGGGACTCATTCACGAAGTTGTGCAACAGGTTATCGGGTTGAATAACAAGAAGGAAATTGCCCAAATCGCAGCCAACCTCGTGGCGCAGTATTTCCGTTATGAGCTGGCAGGGATTATGCTTGTGAACGACAATGGTCAGCCGCCCATCTTGGGATTGGGAGGCGCTCGTGCAGCAAGCGTTCGGCGTGAATTGGAAGGTGATGAATCGCTGAAGCAGAGCGGCATCGCGGGGCGTGTCTTCAATACCGGCAGGAATATGTTGGTGAATGACACAACTCAGGAAAAGCTATATCGGTCCCTGCGTGGTTGGAACGCCGGTTCGGAAATCTGCGTGGCATTAAAAGATGGGGAGCGAACACTGGGCATTATTGACGTGGAGAGCAGCCAGCAAAACGCCTTCAGTAATAATGATCTCATGGCGATGGAAGCCCTGGCGGGAGTTCTGGCTGCTGTGGTATCCAGCACCGATCAATACGAACGACAATTGGATGCTGTTCGTCAATTGCGCGCCGCCCAAGTTGAGTTGAAGGCACGCATGGGCGCACAGCAAGAGGCGGAGAGACGGCTTTTGCAAGCCGCAAAGTTGGCGGCGGTCGGCGAGATGGCCGCGGGTGTTGCTCATGAATTAAACAATCCATTGACCACCGTAACGGGGTTTGCAGAGTTGGTCCTCGACGAAAGTCCTGATGAGGCTTCCTATCGCGCTGACTTGGAGATGATTCTAAAAGAGGCAAGGCGTGCCCGGGACGTAGTGCGACGTCTGCTTGATTTTGCGCGCCAGGGCGAGCGAATGCGTTCCAGTGCCAATATCAACGAGATCGTCGAAGAAGTATTGATGCTGACCCGGCATTTGATTCATACCAGCGGTGTGCGATTGTCGGTCGATCTGGCTGATGAGCTACCGTGGATTTCCGTGGATGTCAACCAGATGAAACAGGTATTTCTGAACTTGATTCACAATGCTTTGCAAGCCATGCCTTCGGGCGGCAATCTTGAAATCCAAAGTTCGGTAATGACAAAGGATGACCGTCAGTGGGCCGTGATAACGATCAAAGATAGCGGTCTCGGAATCGGTGCCAAGGATAAAGAACGGATCTTCGAGCCGTTCTTTACAACGAAAGCCGATCGCGGCGGGACCGGTCTCGGTCTGTCCGTTACCTATGGCATTGTTACCGATCACGGCGGTACAATCGAGGTGGAAAGCACACCCGGCAAGGGTTCCACGTTCGCGGTGTGGCTTCCTTTATAGCTATGGGTCAATTGACGATTTTGGTTGTGGATGATGAACCGGGAATCACCTTGCTGTGCAAACGGCTGCTTTCGCGCGCGGGATATGTCGTTCATGCGCTGGCGGATGCGAAGCAGGCCCTTGATTGGCTCAAGGAACATGCGGCGGACATGCTGCTTGTGGATATTCGCATGCCGGAGGTGGGCGGCTTTGAGTTGATCACGGTTGCCCGGCAACTGCAGCCGGATTTGGCGGTATTGGTGATGACGGGGTTTGGTACGCTTGAAACCGCAATCCGTGCGCTTCGTCAGGGCGTGGATGGATTGATCTTGAAGCCTTTTCAAGATTCCAACGAATTAATTCAAGCGGTAAGATTGGCTTTTTCAGACAGCCAGCAAAAACGCGATGCGGCTCGCATCACTGCCCTGCGGCCTTTGTTCACCATTACTGAGTCCATGTTCTCTGAAACGAACCAGGATTCCCTGCTGGACTTGATCTTGAACGCCGTGCTCGGCCAGTTGCGTTGCAGGCATGCGGCTTACTATCAATATAACCAAGCCGAGGGTCGGTTTATTCTTTTGAGAGGGATTGGCAAAGCTTTGACGGATTTTTTGATCCAAGCTGACGCGAGCGGCACTCCAATTTTGATCAATGCCGTTGGTCCGGGCGATGCAGGTTTGCAGGCCCGCCTTCATAAGGCGGAACTTGGCGCGGCAATGTATGCACCCATTGTAAGTCCCGGTTCCCGTAGTATTTTGTTTGCGGCGCGCGATCCGAATGAATTGCCGTTCAGTCAGGCCGACCTCGAGATGTTCCAAATCCTGGCCCGGCAGAGTGCTGCTGCCGTGGAAAACGCGCGTCTGTATGATGAGCAGCGAGCCTATGTCCGCAAAATCGAGGAATCGCAGAACGCTTTGCTTCAAGCCGAAAAGATGGCTGCCGCAGGACGTTTAAGCGCCTCCATTGCGCACGAGGTCAACAATCCGCTGCAATCGGTGCAGAACTGCCTTCACCTTGCTGGGCGGGAAGATGTGCCCTCCGACAAACGGAAGGAGTATTTCCATCTGGCTCAAATGGAAGTAGAGCGTTTATCATCGACGGTGCGACGCATGTTGGATTTTTATCGGCCCGGCGCCGCAAATCCCGAACCAGTTAATGTGCCGGAGCTGTTAAATTACGTTTTATCGCTTATGCAAAAACAGCTTTCTGAGCGAAGCATTCGGGTAAAAGTTGATTTCCCGCCTTCCATGCCATTAATTTCGGTAGTGCCGAGTCAAATCCAGCAGGTTTTTATCAATCTTATATTGAATGCATTCGATGCGATGATGGACGGCGGCCACTTGACCATTACAGGGCGAACAGCGGGCAAGAACATCGAGATATTATTCCAGGACAATGGTCCCGGTGTGCCTGCAGAAAAGCAGAAGAATATTTTCGAACCATTCTTCAGCACCAAAGAAGGTGGGACAGGACTTGGCCTAACGGTCAGTTATATTGTGGTCACTGCTCATGGCGGCACATTGGAGTTGTTGACCGATCGCGGGCATGGCGCTTGCTTCAGACTTACTCTACCGGTAGGAGGCGACCGATGAAATCGAACATCCTTGTAGTTGATGACGAAGATGTCGCGCGGCAATCCCTGACCGATATCTTGAAGCTGGAAGGCTATAACGTAGCCTCAGTTTCCAACGGACAAGCCGCTGTTGAGTACATGCGCACTCATGCCATCGATTTGATGATCGTCGATTTGCGCATGCCCGGCATGAATGGACTAGAAGTGGTGCAGGTGGTCAATCAAATGGCGCCAGATACCGAGATTGTTTTGTTGACGGCTTTTGCCTCCACTGAATCGGCGGTGCAAGCGCTGCGTTTGCGAATCCATGATTATCTGATCAAGCCCGCTGCGCCTACGCAAGTCATTGCCAGTGTGAAGAAAGGGTTGGCGCGCCGCGCTGCCAAACTCGAGGCCAAGAGCGGCACGGGAGAAGTTTCGGAAATCGATGAAGCAGCAGTCGAATATAAATTGAAGGATGGGACTATCGTAGATCTTTCGCGGCGGCAGATTCGCGCAGGAAAAAAGGAAGAGCATCTTACTCCCGCCGAGGGCAGGTTGTTGCACATTCTGATGGAAAATCCGGGGAAAGTTTTTTCCCATCGCGAATTGGTGTTATTGGTTCAGGGGTATGACACATCGCAGCGCGAGGCGCCCGAGATTTTGCGCCCATTGGTAAGCCGTTTACGGCACAAGCTGGAGAAGTTCCCGGCTCTTTCGGAACGGGTTGCCAGCGTGCGAGGAACAGGCTATTTTTACGAGGACGAAGGCTGACATCAGGGGATAGAACGGGATGGAATTTTTTGCAGTTTATTCATGCGGCCCCCACGGGACATCTGTAGGTATGTCACGGGAAATACCGGGCGGGCGAAGCCATGAAAGCCAGCCGTTTTTTTTATTCGGTTGTGTGGCGCGCGGTTTTTCAAGTTTTACGAGTAGCAAGCTTAGCCCAAGCCCGGCCGCGCCAAGCCACTGGGTCCATGTCAAATTCTCCTTGAGAAAGATGTAGCTAAAGGTAATAGTCACAAGCAATTCGCTCAACCCGAGCAGCGCGGTCTGCATTCCGCCGATATGTTTCACGCCGAGGAAAAGAGCGAGGCGCGATAGGAGTGTTGCAATGGTCAGCCCAATGACCGGCCACCACAAAGCACTGGGTGCCATCCATTGATGGTCAAAGAGCACGTACACTGGCAAGACTACAATGGCCATAGCCAGAAGCGTGTAAACGGTGACGGTTGGGGCAGGCACTTCGTATAACACCCGCTGGTTGATGGGCAGATGGAGGGCGTAAAGTGCTGCTGCTCCAAGCATCAGGGCGACTCCTATTGGATCAACAGGATGATTGGGAAGGGTGGTGAGAAGGAGGATGGAGAGACCGGCAATCCCCATGCGGATGATGGTCAACCGACTGGGAGGCTGGCTATCAAGAATAAGCCAAATTGCAACGAAGAAAGGATAGCTGAGATATAGCATCTGTCCAACGCTGGCATCCAATCTCCCCAGGGCCATATAATACAAGATTGAGCCAAGACCGTTGATTGCCCCGGCCAGGAAACAGCCTATGATGCCAACCGGATAAATATAAAGATAAGAACGATGGAATAACAGAAAATATATCAAAATCAAGGCGGCGGCCAGGCTGGTCCGGAAAGCGGTGACAGCCATGGGCGAGAAGCCGAAGTTGATGGCAAGTTTTCCGAAGACAGGGGAAATCCCAAGAAACGCCGCTGAACTGAGCGCCGCGAGGATCCCTTCTGTATTTCCCTTTGTCATTTTTAGAGCAGTTTCATTTGATGAGCGCTTTCACTTCTTCGAGAAATTCGTCATTGAGAAAATCGCCCTTTTGCATGAGCGTTTGAATTTGCGTGCCGAGGCGGCTTTTTTCTTCAGCCGTAAGTTCCTTTGCCGTTGCAACGATCACGGGGATTTCGGAAGTTTTCGGATTTGCCCTCAACGCATCCATGACTGCAAAGCCGTCCATTTCCGGCATCATCAAATCCAGGATGACCAAATCAGGGAGTTCGCGTTGAATCAAGTCCAATCCTTCCTTTCCGTTGGTTGCTTCAAGGATTGTAAAATCGCCCTGTGATTGGAGAATACGCCGGATCAGGCGCCGCGCCTCCTGTGTGTCATCCACGATCGCGACGCGCGGGAATCGATTCGGCGCAACTTGATTCAGAGCGGCCAATAAACCATCTGCCGGAGTCTCCTGCGCTCTTGCCGGGAATTCCACATCGCGCGTCCAGTTATTGCCAAGGATAAATTCTTCGGCGGGCATGGTATGGCCGGTGCAGTTAACTACAATTGTATCAGTCGGCTTGATGACGCCGGAACGAATCAATTTAAACAACCCGGCAAAAGCCACGCCAGCCGCCGGTTCCACGGATATCCCCTCCATCTTTGCAAGCGCGTGCATGGCGCGAAAGGCTTCTTCATCCGTGACGCTTTCAAATGTGCCCTTGGTTTCCAGCACCTGGCTGCGGAGGATTTTATAGGAACGTCCCGGATCGCCCGTGGCCAGTGTTTCAATGTGCGTCTTGGGCGTTATAACAGGAACCGCCGTTTCCAGCCCTTGCTTGAAGCTATTTGCCATTGGAGCACAACCTTCTGCCTGAATTGGTGCGATGGCCGGGATGCGGTCCACAAGTCCCATTTGTTTTAGTTCATGGAATCCTTTATAGACACCCAGCGGTCCCATGCCGCCGCTGATGGCTTGAATGTACCAATCTGGTGTGCGCCATAATGTATTGGTACTGGCCGGGCCCTGGAGGGTGGTTAGCTGTTCGGCGATTTCGAATGCGATCGTTTTCATCGCCTCGATGGAGGTAATCGTGCGCGCACCCAAATCCTGATAGAGATTCCGCTGCCGTGCGAACTCTGAAGCGATTTGTTTGGCCTGATCGTACGAGCCTGTGACCTTGACCACCTGACTCCCGTAGAGCGCGATTTCCCGCATCTTCACTGCCGGAACGAGGCTGGTGACAAAAGCCCAGAGTTTGATCCCCGCCCTCGAGGCGTACGCGGAATATGAAATGGCTACGTTCCCCGTTGAAGCCGCCACCATTTCCGTGATTCCGGCTTCCTTCAATGCGGCAATGGTGACGGCCGCCTGCCGGTCCTTGAAAGAACCGGTCGGTCCCTGGCGTTCATCTTTGATGAAAAGATTGGGCGTGCCCAGCATCATGCCGAGGTTGACAGCTTGGATCAACGGCGAGCCGCCTTCGCCCAGTGAGAGGCTCGTAATGGGGTTGCGAACCGGCAAGAGTTCGCGATACCGCCATATATCGAAGGAACGGTTTTGTAGCTGCAGGGGAAAAGTTCGGGCCAGCGTTTCGTAATCGTATTCTGCTTCGCGCCACTGGCTGTTGCAACGGGGACAATGGGTTGACGTTGGAAAGTAAGGCACAGTATGCCCACAGTCCAGGCATCGGATGACGAATGACATTCTGTGGATTCCTAATTTTTGGTTTCGACGCGTTGGAGTGCGTGCTCGATGGAGTTGAGCAAATCACTTTCGTTCAGCGCGCCCTTCGTAAGAAGCCGCTGTCCGAAATCCTTCAATTGCTGTTGCTGCTCAGTGGATAGATCGACGCCGCTGACAACCACAACCGGAATGTCGCGCAATTTTGAGTTTTCACGCATCTTTTCCAAAATGGTGAAGCCGTCCATATCGGGCATGAAAAGGTCGAGGATTACGGCATTCGGCGGGCGTGAGATCAGGATCTCCCAGCCTTTCGGGCCGCTTTCGGCCAGGATCGTTTTATAGCGACCGTCATTTTGGAGTATTTTTTCCATCAAACGAAGATCAACAGGGTTGTCGTCCACCACCAATACTTCGCGGATGCTTCCGTCGCCGTTCAGCCGGTCAAGCGCATTCAATAAATCATCTTCGAGAATCGGTTTGAGAAGATAATCTGCCGCACCGAGGCTGAAGCCGCGCTCTTTTTCCTCCACGATGGAGCAGATGACAACTGGGATCTGGCGCGTTTCATCGTCGGATTTGAGATCACTCAATACCGTCCAGCCGTCGACATTTGGCATCATGATGTCCAGCGTAATTGCATAGGGCTTAAGCTGTTTGGCGCGTTCTTTGGCTTTTGTCGAATCGGTGAGCGCGACCACTTGATATCCTTGCGGCTGCAAATAGCGCTCATAGATCGAAATCACCTGAGGATCGTCATCGACGGCAAGAATCACTTTCCCGTCATTCGAAGCGATGGTTTCTTCCTTGGTGCGATAGACGGGCAATGTGAAATAGAACGTACTGCCTTTGCCCACTTCGCTGTGGAGACCAATTTGACCGCCGTGCATTTGGATTAATTGCCGGCTGATCGAGAGTCCCAAACCGCTCCCGCCGGTCCTGCGTGTCAGCGAATCATCCACTTGCGAGAATGGCTGGAACAGTTTTTCCTGATCCTTCGGGTCAATACCCGCACCCGTATCCGTCACGCTGACCATAATTTCCGGATGCCCTGCCGGCCCGGTGCTCGACTCGACGTTCACCGTGATACTGCCTTCCGTTGTGAACTTGGCTGCGTTGGAAAGCAGATTCAACAAAACCTGGCGGACTCGAATCGCGTCCGCTCGAACGGTGGGCAGTTCTTCCGGGATGTTCTTGAGGAGTTTGATCGGCTTGTCTCTGACCAGGCCGACCACGGTGGACATAACCCCATTGACAATTTCGACGAGATTTACTTCGTCGAAGGCCAACTCCATCTTGCCTGCTTCGATCTTCGATAGGTCGAGAATGTCGTTGATCAAGCCGAGCAGGTGCTGGCCGGAGTTGTAGATCGCCGTCAGGTCCTGATGCTGTAGATCGCTGGTGGGGCCGTCGATACCTTTTAGGATCACACGCGAGAATCCGATGATGGAGTTCAACGGTGTGCGCAATTCGTGACTCATATTGGCCAGGAACATACTCTTCATACGATCCACTTCGCGCATTTCCCTGATGCCTTGTTGCGCTAATTCATAGGAGCGGGCATTGTCAATGGCAATGGCGATCTGATCGGCCAGAGTTTGAAGAACGCCCAGATCGTCGGCGGTGAAAGAACCTGCAATCGTGGATTGGATATCGAGCACGCCGATGGTGCGGTTTCCCACCCGTAGTGGGATGGCGGCTTCTGCGCGGGTGTCAGGCAGGAGGGGGTTGGGTTTGTGTGCCGGATCATGGATCGCGTCGTTAGCAATGACTTGTTCCCCGGTTTGCGAGGCTTTACCCACGGTCGAATGTTCATTGACCGGAAGGCTGTGGCTGCGGGCTTTCATTTCTTTCCCGGCATCGCCTGTCGCTTCGCGCAGCACGGCATTAAAACCGGTTTCTTCGATCACGAAGATAGCCGCGTGGTAAAAACCAAAACGTTCGCGGACAAGGTTTACGGTTCGGCTGAAGATCGTATTGAGGTCGAGCGTCGAGGTAACGAGGCGGCCAATTTCTGCGGAGACGGCAAGATATTCGTTTCTTCGTTGAAGCGCTTCCTCTGATTGCTTTCGTTCAATGGCGATGGCAGTCTGTGATGCAAGCAGGTTCAGGGTCGTGAGGTCTTTTTCGGTGAAGCGAATCTTCGGGTCGTACGTTTGGACTGCCATCACGCCGATGCGTTGGGATCCACTTCTTAGCGGCGCGCCCAACCAATCTAACCCATGCGGGCTGACGCCAGCCGCTACGATTTCACCGGATTTTTCGAGATCATTGAGTACTTCGGGTGTAATCAGCGCTGGCTTGCCGGTTTGCAGGACATAACTGGTGAGTCCGCGGCCCGGCTTGTGCGGCGGGAAGTCTTCGCTGCGCTCATCGGCATGATAGGGGAATGTGATCATATCGGTGGGTTCATCGTACAGCGCGATATAAAAGTTCCTGGCGGGCATGAGGGTGCTGACATTCTCATGAATGGTTTTCATCAGGCTGGGGATGTCTGCCGCGGAGAGCGCTGCTTCCGTAATTTGTGTGATGGCTGCCTGGAGCAATTCATCGTGTTTGCGTTCAGTGATATCCTGGTTGGCACCATAAGTCTTGATAGTACGCCCCTGGGCATCCTTTTCGATGCGGAAGCGCACTGTCATGTAACCCGGCTTGCCGTCGGCATAGAAGATGCGGTGATCAATTTCACGGCTGTAATTGGGGTCGGTGGTCTCGATGGCCTGCTGCGTTTCGCGACCGACAATGGGAGCATCCTCAGGGTGGACGAAGCGCTGGGCGTATTGCGCCGAGGACATGGTATATCCGCCTTCCCGCTCTGCGGTGGTGTGGAGGATCGCGTAGAACTGATCGTTAAAAGTGAAGAGGTCTTTCTCGACATCGTATTCCCAGTTGCCCAACTTGGCGATGTTCAAAGCTTCCGACAATTGCCCTTCGCTGTGCCGGAGAGCCTCGTCCGCCAGCTTGCGTTCGGTGATGTCGCGAGCTACCAGGAATACTTGATCTTCGGTGAGTTTCGACACACTTGCATCGAACCAGTATTCTTTATGCTCGATTTCGAGCTTGTATTCCAGTTTGACCGTTTGGTCTGTCTCCAATGCTTGTTTGATCGCGCCATTTACAGCTTGCGCCGCATCAACTGGAAGGGCTTCACTGGTCAGTTGACCGATCAGTTCGTCAGGGGGACGGACCAAGAGGGATGGGTTGGTTGGGGCAATACGAAGATAGCGGCCATCCTTGTCGAGAACGATGATCACATCTGTCATCGCTGCGAACAGCGAACGGAGTTCCGCTTCCGAGCGGGTTACGGCTTGCTGGCTTTCGCGAGTTTCCTCAAAGAGACGGGCATTTTGAAGCGCGATCGCCGCTTGACGGGAGAGACCGTTCAGGAATTCAAGCTCGCGAGGCTCGAATTCCAGCCCAGCTCCATTACGCCAAATAGCCAGAATGCCGCTGACGCGATCTCCGGAAAGCATCGGGGATGCCATCAAATGCTCACTGGGAAGTTTGCCGGTGCCTTTAATGGTCAGGGCGCGGGAATCATTGATCGCATCGTTAACGATCTCTCCCTTTCCCAGTTCTGCAACCCTTCCGAGAATGCCTTTGCCAAGCTGAACCGCATCGCCTCTGATTTCTTCGCTTTCATCGCCCAGTGCGACGATGGCATGGAATGTTTTTCCATCACCCTCAGGGAGATAAACAGCAGTACTGAATCCATTCAGCAAGTCCTTGGCATGATCGGCAATTCGGGTGAGCACCACTTGTAAATCGAGTGAGGCAGAGACGTCGCGTCCTACTTCGGCGATGGCGGCCATCTCACGTGCACTGTCTTGAGTCTCTCTAAGCAAGCGGGTCTTTTCGATGGCGATGGAGGCTTGCCGGACAAGGGACATCAAATGCTGGACTTCTTCCCTGGCAAACTGCATTCTTTCGGGATAGTAAGCAGCGAGATAACCAATCCAGTCCTTGCCTAATGTCAGTGGCGTGAAAAGTGCGCTCTTGGCATGGAATTGATCTACGATCAATTCCCTTGAGTTCTTATCCAAACGTTCATCGGTTGTGGCGTCTTCGATGATGGTCGGTTCGGTTGGATTCAAAAATTTAAGGGCTGGGTAACCTTGTACGATTATGCGCGCCGCACGCTGGCTTGGATCGGAGTGCTCTACAGGCCAATCTGCAATCAACTGCACTGTTTTCGGCGTTTGTTGTTCGTTCCACGGCTTGTCGAATTGCATTAAGCGGCCAAGTGAAGCGCGGTTGAGCACAGTGCGTTCCCGAAGGACATTGATAATATCATCAAAGGATTGCGCTTCGTTGAATTCCGCCCCTGCTTCGTAGAGCGATTTGGTTTCAGAAAGGGCGCTTTGGGTATCCTGGAAGAGCTGCGCATTTTCCAA
>JBJKOR010000640.1:0-3927 GCA_046707185.1 Anaerolineales bacterium
GACTTTGGCTTAGCAAATCTTCAACCCCAATGCCCTCAGAAGTAGCAACAGCCTCGAGGATTTTATCAGCGGATATATTCCGTTTTTGGGGTAACAGGTCGGCCAGCGCCACATCGACCAGCTGCGGGGACAGGGAGGAGCCGCTCAAATCCACAAAAGCAATCAGGCGATTCAAAGCCCCTTCGAATTCTCGGATATTGGAATCGACGCGCCGGGCGAAGGTTTCCAAAACCTCGTCGGGAATGAAGCGGCCGGTACGTTCGGCTTTGGCGCGCAAAATCGCGAGGCGGGTCTCCAAATCAGGCGGCTGGATATCCGCCGCCAGCCCCCATTCGAAGCGGGAGCGCAGGCGCTCTTCCAGAGTCACCAACGCTTTCGGCGGACGATCCGAAGAAACAATGATCTGTTTATCCTGACCATGAAGCGTATTGAACGTATGGAAGAATTCTTCCTGCGTGCTTTCCTTGCCCGCAATGAATTGTATATCGTCGATGAGCAGGACATCCATGGAGGGATACTTCTCGCGGAACGCCTGCGTAGTGTGCGTACGGATGGCGTTGATAAGATCGTTCGTAAATTCTTCCGATGACACGTACAACACTCTCAAACCACGTGCGTGACAGACATTACCGATGGCATGCAGCAAATGCGTTTTTCCAAGCCCCACGCCGCCGTACAGGAAAAGCGGATTGTAGGCACGCGCCGGTTTCTCCGCCACCGCCATGCAAGCCGCGTGAGCCAGCCGATTGCCCGCGCCAACGACAAACGTTTCGAAGGTATAACGTGGATTGATGGTCGAGTTGTGCACCCGAGGCTCATCGGCCGCATCGACCGCGCTCGTAACGGTTCCCGTTTCCGACGCTTCTGACTTCCCCTCCTGCATAACCGTAAAATCCACCGACGCGTTCGAGTTGAAAATTCCAACCAGCAAACGGTCCACCGTGCCCGCCAAACGGTTCTCGAGCCAGTCCCGCGCATAAGCATTCCGCACGCCGACGGTTAAGATTCCGCTCTCATACGATAATGGGTATGTATCACGCACCCATGTATCGAAAGAAGCCTTCGGCATCTCCATTTGTAATTGTCCGAGTACGGACTGCCATGCTTGTTCGGGGTTCATAAATCATTCCTCACATCAGATATTAGAGTATATTGAACCAACCCGCCAGAACTCCGCGGCTTAGTGGATAAAAATATTCGATTGGCCCAAACTAACCATCAGGAACTTGAACTTGAAGATGGGAGGCGAACTCACATCATTTCGTTCAGCGTGAACTTATTCTAGCAGAAAAGTGTTTACGATAACAACACTTTTCACCTACGCTTCGTTAAAAACATTTCCTTTTTTAAGGTTGATCAACGTTAAAGAATCATCACGCGAATAATAAGAAAGATCATTCATAAGCAGAACAGACGTTTCAGCCAAGTGCACACCCCAATCATCCTTTGCCCCCCATATATGGGACGTGAAGACTTTATGAACGCTGCAATTGCCTTTTCATTTAATGATGTGTTAAAAAAACGCATTGCAACAATTATTTATTTTGAATTGAATGAATACCAGATTTGCGTGATTCAAATGTTAAAGAATTCAAAGCGCTATTATTTCATGGACGCGCCTTGCATGGTGCCCATGCAAGGACAGTTGTACCATCGCCAATGACGGACGTGATATCCACTTCACCACCCACCGAACGTGCACGTGTCTGCATGTTGGATAATCCATGACCGATCGTCATGGCCATTTTTTCCAAATCGAATCCCTTCCCGTTATCATGAATTTCCATCATCACGCGTTCGGAGGTGGTCCATACGTTGATCTCCACGCGGCTTGCACCTGAATGCTTGGCAGCGTTCGCCAAAGTCTCCTGGCAAATATGAAACAAAGCTAAAGAATTCGTTTGCGGTAGATGATTCAAGTCACCTTTTGGCCCATTCAATGAAACTTCTGCAAAGGTATGGGCGCGAAATTCGGTTATCAAGCGTTTCAAACCGTCCATCAAATTATCGTTCCCCAATTGACGCGGGCGCAAATCCAGAATATAAGCGCGGATATCACGAATTGCCTGGTTCAAACCTTCGATGGATTCCTTGATTCGTACTTTGGCAAGGCTCGCATCATCATCTATCGAGTGCAAAGCGCTATCCAAAGACAGTCCAATACCATAAATGGACTGGATAATGCCATCATGCAGGTCCATGCCAATGCGATCGCGCTCTTCCAACACCGCCAAACGCCGCGCATTTTCATGTAAGTGTGCATTTTCGATTGCCAAACCTGCCCAATTTGCCACGCCATCCAAGAACTTGAGACTTTCCTCCTCAAATGGTTTGCTGTTGCGCGTGGCAATGCTCATTACCCCCATCAAGTTCGCAGATGATTTCAGGGGAAAATCCGCAATTTGACGGAACCCCTCTTTAACGATGGAAGGACGCAGGTAACGCGCTTCCTGGGCCAAGTCGGTCACGATCATCCGCTGACCCGATTGCGCCACCAAACCAACGATCCCTTCCCCAACTTGAAACCGGCTCTTGGTCCAGAAAGCTTCCGCCGCCTGTCCGCGGTGCAAAACCGTACGCAAAGTTTTCTTGTCTTCATCTAAAAGAAAGATTTCCCCGGCATCTACTTTCATGTACGCCATCACGAGAGCCAGAGTTTTGTTCAGAATTTCGTCAAGCTCCAGGGATGAAGTCAGCGTGGAGGCAAACTCATTCACCAACGCCAAATCTTCACTGCGACGCGTCAAAGCCAGGTCGCGCTCCTCCATCCGCTCCACCAAGCGTGCGTTCTGAATAGCCGCGGCCGCATATCCAGCCAGCATTTGAATAACCTTCTCATCGTCTGCTGTAAATTCGGCAGCGCCGATCTTATCGGTCAGATAGATCTGGCCCACCTGCCGGTCGCTGGTACGGATGGGAACGCCAAGGAAAGAGCTCATTATCGGATGGTTGGCCGGAAATCCAACAGCCCGTGCATCCGCTTCAATGGCCGGAACGCGCAGCGGTTCCTCGGTGTTCATCAAAGCGCCGATCAATCCCAAACCCACGGGCGAGTGCGGAATTTGTTGAACCTGTTCCTTTACCAAACCAACGGAAATAAACTTGTCGAGTTTTCCCTCATCATTGAGCACACCCAGTGCCGCATACTTTGCTTCGGCCTGCTCACATGCCAACGTTGCAATTCGTTCCAAGAGATGATCCAGAGAAACATCCTTGACCAATTCCAAGCTGGCACGATGCAGAGCAATCAAGCGATCCTGTAATTGTTCACGCGTTAACAGCATTCAAAGGTACCTCCCTACAATTAAACCACAAAATTTGATAGGATTTGGAAGATCTCGTAATTAAAATTGTAAACTGTGAAAGGACCAAAATGACCAATTCCCGTATCTCTGGATTTTACAATTTGACTCTGGATACACGCCGCAGCAAATTAGCCGAGGTGGCGGCTCTTTCTCCCGACGATTTGGCGGCGTTCGTTTCCAATGGCGGACTCAACGCCGATGCCGCCGACCACATGATCGAAAATGTCATCGGAACGTTCGCATTGCCTTTAGGCATCGGATTGAATTTCATGGTCAACGGCAGAGATATTTTGATTCCGATGGCTATCGAGGAACCGTCGGTGGTGGCAGGCGCTTCCTTTATGGCAAAACTGGCGCGCACCGGCGGCGGATTCATCTCCACGACCAGCGAGCCTTTGATGATCGGGCAGATGCAAGTAATTAAAGTCCACAATTTGGAAGAAGCGAAGTTGAAAATCTATGAACACAAAGCGGAATTATTAGCGGAAGCAGACGCAATCGATCCCGTTTTAAAAAAATTCGGCGGCGGGGCAAGAGACCTCGAGGTTCGAATATTCGAAGATTCGATCATCGGAGGCTTTCTAGTTATCCATCTTATCTATGATGTACGCGATGCAATGGG
>JBJKOR010000641.1:0-6502 GCA_046707185.1 Anaerolineales bacterium
AACTAGATATTCTTCGGCTGATTGCACAAGGAAAGAGCAATAAGGAAATTGCAAAGCAATTAACAGTTGCTGAAGAAACTGTTCATGCGCACGTCAGCAGCATTCTCCGGAAGTTACATCTTGCCAGCCGCACACAAGCGGCACTTTACGCTTTGAAAGAGGGAATTGCCTCAGTAGATGACATTCCCGGCCGCGGCGCCGAACAATGACCACTTAACCAATTCTGGTTAGTTGATTTACATCTAAAATGATTAGACCGCCTCCGGAGGCGGTCTAATTTTTGTTGATTATGAAATAAGCAATCTTCCTGATGACAGTGATTCCTTAGCCTGCTATTGTTACAGCAATCTTGCGAGAGAAATTTTCCTGATAAACAAGAAGGAATGGATGAACCAGAAAACACGGGTTCTCATCGTTGATAACCAACCGCGAGCTCGGCAAAGCATGAGTGCTTTGCTGAACGCTTGGTATCAGGCATTGGAAATCCGCGAGGCCGCGAATGGAGAGGATGCAGTTCAAGCAGTTGAAGAATTTCAACCCGACCTTATATTGATGGATGTCCGGATGCCAAAATTAAACGGCTTACAGGCGAGTTGGATTATCAAGTCGAGATGGCCCAAGATCAAAATCATTATCTTATCTATGCATCCAGAATTCAAAGCAGAAGCCCTTTCGGCCGGCGCAGTATTTATCAACAAAAACGATCTTCCTGAGAAACTGCGGGAGATACTTGCAGATCTAATAGATAAAGATTTTCGAAAGTGAGGTTCTGGTGATTGATATTCTCGTAACTTTTGCGCGACTGGTCGTTTTGGTGATTCTGTATATTGTGCTGTTCACCCTGTCAGGACGCGTAAACAACCCGCCAGAACTCAGACAATTATTCACACCTGAACAATTGAATCAAGCTGTAATGGCCCTACCGATTGTAAGCTTAATCATGACTTTGATGCTGGCTTATCTGGTCCTGCGCTCGCGCTGGCATGGTTGGAAATTAGCAGGTGCGCTATCCCTGATCTTTTATGTGCTTTACACATTTCTCGGTTGGATTGAGTTATTAGCATTCCCGACAATCTCCACTCAAATGCCGAGTGGATATTTGACGCCCGGTATGCTGATTCAGGGTTTGGTCCTTGCCATCCCATTTTCTCTTTTGGCAGTTTGGATACTGGGGAAGGCAAAGAAGAAATCTGGTGAAAGTGGAGACAATATTCGTTTACAAATGCCCACAGTGGAATGGATTTGGAAGTCAGCCGTTGCAGCCGTATTGTATGTGATCGTCTATTTCACCTTTGGATATTTCGTAGCTTGGCGAACGCCCGGCTTGCCCGAATTCTATGGGGGTAGTGATCCCGGAACCTTCTTTGGCCAACTTGGAAATGTGCTGAGAGATACGCCGTGGTTGTACGCGTTGCAATTCTTCCGCGGTCTAATTTGGGCCGGAATGGGTTGCATCATCATTCGCATGCATAAAGGCAAAGCTTGGGAGGTGACCCTTGCTACCGGTCTTTCGTTTTCAGTCTTGATGAATCCCTCGCTGCTTTTTCCAAATCCATTCATGCCGCCATTTATTGCACATGCCCATACGATCGAATTGGTCACCTCGAACTTTCTGTACGGGATTCTGCTGTCTGTTCTAATGATGTGGAAGCCAACGAGAAGCGAAAAACCATCTGTGAAGGTGGTTAAACAGAGTCATTTGGGGGCGGGATGACAACACCCAAATTAGAAGCCCATTCAAACGTTGGGACAATGCGAGGCATCGCGCGTTGGGCAGGACAGATGATCGCTGCTTTGATCATCTTTGGCGCGATCTTGTTTCTCGTTGCCGGACGGCTGGATTGGTTGGCGGGCTGGGCATATCTTGGAATGAATTTCTTGACCCAACTCTTGAGCGCCATTGTTCTGATTCCTCGCCAAGCCAATTTGCTGGCCGAGCGATCTAAGGTGCGGGAAGGGACGAAAGGCTGGGATCGTTTCCTGACACCTGCCATCGTCATCGTTGCTCCTTTGGCGGTATTGCTTACAGCCGGGTTGGATGAGCGGTATGGGTGGAGTGCTCCGATCAGCACCAGTCTGTGGATTGCCGCGCTGATATTGGCATTTTGCAGTCAAATGTTTGTGCTTTGGGCAATGGCTTCGAATCCCTTTTTTGCAACCACGGTTCGCATCCAGAATGATCGCGGCCATAAAGTTGTCCAAAACGGACCCTATAGCTTTATCCGCCATCCCGGGTATCTCGGCTCAATCATCTTTAATCTTACCCTCCCGCTGGTCTTGGACTCGGCGTGGATATTCATTCCAGCGTTGCTTACCATCGCATTGATCGTCGCCCGTACGAATTTGGAAGATCGCACGCTTCAGGATGAACTGCAGGGCTATCGCGATTATGTCAAGATCATGCGTTGTCGTCTGATTCCAGGCGTATGGTAATGTCGGCAACGAGGACTGTTATTTGACTGTTAGCACGGAGAATTGCCATGGGAACCATCATTTTGATTGTCGCCTTCATCGCCGAATTAGCCTTTGCTGCATATTGTTTTGTTACTAAATCAAGCCAAGAAAGAATTAGAAGCTACATTCGAATCGGCGGGTTGGTAGCGTTCATACTCTTCACCCTTCTATCCATTATCCAGTGGAGTTTCCGCTGGAATTTGCTTGCCGTACTGCTGTTTGTATGGGCAGTGCTTGGCGCATGGACGCTGTTTCGCAAGAAGGCAGAGAAAAAAGAATTTAGGGTTGGGCATACCGTGCTGTCGGCTATCGGGACATTGCTGTTGGTTTTGATCGTTCTTGTTCCCGCCTTGATCTTTCCACAGTACACTCCGCCCAAGGTGACGGGCGAGCATCAGGTTGCCACGGTCAACTACACTTATACCGACCAAAGTCGGATCGAGACATTCACGAATACAGGCCAGAATAGAGAGGTCAACGTTGAATTCTGGTATCCCAAAGATGGCGGCGGTCCATACCCGCTGGTAGTGTTCGATCATGGTGCATTCGGGATAAAGATTAGCAATACTTCGACCTTCATGGAACTGGCAAGCAATGGCTATGTAGTCTGTTCCATTGACCACCCTTACCATTCTTTGTTCACCATTGACGCCGAAGGACATCGAACCATGGTGAATCAATCATTTCTCCAGGAAGTCATTGACCTCAACACTGGCAAATATGATGAAGAAACGGGTTTCAGACTCCAACAGGAATGGATGAACCTTCGCATCGCAGACATCAATTTTGCCCTCGATACGATCCTTGCGAAGACCCAAGACGCCAACTCCGGTGCGGTGTACCAAATGATTGACGCGAGAAAAATTGGTTTGATGGGACACAGCCTGGGCGGTGAGTCGAGCGCACAAGTTGCCAGAGAGCGGAACGATATTGACGCTGTGGTTAATCTGGATTCCGACCTGCATGGTGAGTACCTAGACTATGTCAATGGCAAGTACGTAATGAACGACAAGATTTATCCTGTTCCACTTCTAAACATTCTTACTGACACTACAGAGAAATTGATTGCCGCTGTTCCGGATGCAAACGCAATTGTCGCTGTCAAACATGTCACAGCCACTTCACCGAACGCCTATGAAGTTTATCTTGCGGGCACAGATCATATGAGCGTGACTGATCTACCACTTATCTCGCCGTTTTTTGTGTCGATAATTAACGCTTCGGTACCAAAAAGCGGCGGTCAAGAGGTGAATCCCCTTGCCACGATTGAAAAGATGAACAACCTTGTCTTGAAGTTTTTCAATGCATATCTGAAAGGTGAAGGCAGCTTTACCACTGATGGATCAAACTGACACTTATTGAAAGGATATTTCGTATCCTTTGATTGATTGAACGTACGGAACAAATGGAAGAAAGAATGAACAAAATCCTTTTAGGAAAAGAAAACAGGAATTTTCGTTTCGCCAGATTACGGTTGCTTGCAAGTCGAGCCGGCAAAATTGAAACAGATTTGCCGTGGGAAGGAAATGTGGCGCTGGCAGTGGCGTCGAAGGTACTCTTTCCACTGCCTAACAAAATAATGTTGTTTGCATGATATTCGATATTCTATAAAAAAAGAAGATGAAACCGAATCTCAAGGAGTAAGAACATGAACGATCAAAATCAAAAACCAACCCCGAACTCAAATGCACCTCCGCCTATGTATCGAGATTGGCATGAACAGAGAAGTGCAGAACGAATGGCTCGCCGCGAAGCACGTTGGCAACGACGCGGTCACTATGGCTGGTTCGGCGGCGCTATCCTGATTCTGCTTGGCGTAATTTTCCTTTTGGAAAACATGGGTATTCCCTTTGTGGAAAATTGGTGGGCTCTGTTCATCTTGATTCCCGGTTTCGGAGCTTATGTAGCTGCCTGGGAGATGTATCACGATAAAGGTCAGTTGACGCGAGGCGGAGCTTGGACGCTAACGGTGGCAATCCTGTTGACCATCCTAGCGTTGTTCTTCCTGATGAATCTGACCATCAACCCATTCTGGCCGGTTCTATTGATTGTCGCCGGATTCGCCTTGCTCGGAACTGCCTGGCTGCCAGGGTAGGATGCGCGATGAAATGAGCGAAGCGAATTGTTCATCACTATGCCTATTATACAAAGCAAGGATATTATCCGATAGAAAATGGAAAAGGAGTCAGAAATGAAAAAGAGAAGCTGGAAGTTAATCATTCTCCCCAGCATAGCAGTCATCCTATTGATACTTGGGGGAGTCTATCTTTTCGGCCAGAGAAAGGCTGAACATTCCACCATATCCACATTTGGTAAATATCAGGGCTATTCCAAAGAACTGTATGATGGCACAAAACGTACATCTACCTATCTAACGCTTTCCGATGGCACGCGCCTGGCTTATGACCTGATTATTCCAACGAACAAAGGTGTTCTAGCTGCCACACCTTTGCCAGTGCTATTTAAATACACTCCCTATGGGCGCACCTGGACCATCTTCGATAAAAAAGGCAATTTCTTACTGGGCGACTTTGTTGACTTTCCAACGGAAATCATGGCACGCATTCGCCTCTTCGTGATGGGCGACAAAGGACGCATCATGGATCCGCTCCAGCGCGACAAATGGTTGGATACTGCAGTCAAGCACGGCTACATCATTGTTTCCGTTGATCGCCCCGGAACGGGAGCCTCATTCCCTTCTCACACACCTGGAAGCATGGAAACCGCCTCCAAGTATGAGAACGAAATCATTGATTGGATTGCTGCCCAGTCGTGGTCAGATGGAAACGTGGCGATGTATGGCGATTCGCAAAATGCCATGGTACAGTTTGCAGCCGCCGCGGCAGACAACCCGCATCTGAAGGCAATCCTGCCTGCGGCAAGTGATATCCAAATCTACCAATCCGTGGAATACCCTGGCGGCGTGTTCAACAAAGCCTTTGCTGCGCAGTAT
Source organism: Anaerolineales bacterium (assembly GCA_046707185.1). GTDB lineage: Bacteria > Chloroflexota > Anaerolineae > Anaerolineales > Villigracilaceae > Fen-1038. The sequence goes on from JBJKOR010000641.1 coordinate 5,408, forward strand.
GGACTTGTCCCTTTGCTCGACAAAATGGCAACGCCGGTGGACAGTGACCCAGACGGCGTACTTCTAGCTAAAGCGCTTGAAGAACGGCGAAATACCCTTGGCGTGCAAAACGCATCCGAAATTTCCAAGCAAGCTCCGTATCAGGATAGCACCACTCCAGATGGAACTCCAGTTTATTCAATTATGGATCTATACCCATTCATCGATCGAATCAACCAATCGCATACTGCAATCTATATGACTGTGGGTTGGTACGATGTGTTCACCGCCGACATGTTCTACTGGTATGACAACCTTAGCGTGCCCAAGCGGCTGACCATTCGCCCGACGGATCACAGCCAAGTATGCAGCAATATGTCGGATTTGGATTACGGGGCAGAATCACTGCGCTGGCTGGATTACTGGCTGAAGGGAATCGATAACGGCATCATGGACGAGGCGCCTATTCACTATTATGTTCAGGATGGGGCGAAACAGGGAACATGGCAAACTTCAGACCAATGGCCATTGGCGACACAAAAGATCGCTCGCTTCTATTTTAGCCACGGCAACAGCGGCAGTATCCACTCAGTAAACGATGGGGTGTTGACGACCGACGCGCCGACCACTCTCAGTGCGTCCGATGCTTATACCGTGGATTACTCAACGACGACAGGTACCAGATCACGTTGGGCAGCCGTCGAAGATGCACACGAATATCCTGATATGAGCGCAAACGATGCCAAGTCGTTGACCTATACCACATTAGCTTTGGAGAATAAAGTACAGGTTACAGGTCACCCAATAGTACACTTATGGTTAAGCACCGCAGCCCCCGATTTAGATGTATTCGTTTATCTCGAGGCAGTAAACCGCGACGGTCACTCGAACTACATCACCGAAGGGGATTTGCGCGCTTCACATCGCAAATTGAGCATTGCACCGTTCAACAACTTTGGACTTCCATATCAATCTCATCTCCTAAGTGACCAGCTGCCAATCGCAGCCGGGGAACCGTTCGAACTTACCTTTTCGCTACTGCCCACTTCGCATGTATTTGACGTTGGCGACCGCATGCGTATCACAGTGACATTTGCGGATGCTGGAAATTTCGAC
>JBJKOR010000642.1:0-2719 GCA_046707185.1 Anaerolineales bacterium
TTGGTTTCCACCATTTTTGATAGTTCCTCGTTCGTCAAGATGGATTCGGGAACGGACATTCCCCATCCCGTGATATGTGCGTATGGCATGAGAATTCCTTTTCAAGTAACGATATTTATAATTTTGCTAAGCCGTTGAGAGCAAACGATTTTGTCACTGATATGAATACTTCCATATTCACAGTTCGAAGCGGCTCATAATCAGCGTCGCGTTATGTCCGCCGAAGCCAAACGAATTCGACATGACGCTGTCCGCCGCAGCCCGGCGGGCGACGTTTGGAACATAATCCAGATCACATTCCGGGTCCGGCGTTTCGTAATTGATCGTGGGAGGCAAAATGTTGTCCTGCAGGACCTTGGCGCATATCACTGCTTCCACAGAACCAGATGCGCCCATCAAATGCCCCGTCATCGATTTCGTGGATGAGATCGGGATTTTATAAGCTTGTTTACCAAAGACCGTTTTGATGGCAGCCGTTTCGCTCTTGTCGTTCAAGACCGTCGAAGTTCCGTGCGCATTGATGTAATCGATATCCATGATGCCCAAGCCCGATTCATCCAAGGCCTGCTGCATACAGATCGCCGCCCCTGCGCCATTCACCGCCGGAGCAGAGATATGAAATGCATCGTCCGAGGTGCCGTATCCTTTTACCTCGCACAATATTTTTGCGCCGCGCTTCTGCGCATGTTCCAAAGACTCAAGCACGACCATGCCTGCGCCTTCGCCCATGAGAAATCCATCACGATCCTTATCGAAGGGCCGCGAGGCTTTTTCCGGCGCATCGTTCCGCGTGGAAAGAGCCGTCATCACATTCAATCCGGCAATCGTCAACTTTGTAACAGCCGACTCGGAACTGCCTGCCAACATCACATCGGCCGCGCCGCGCCGAATGATCTCGAACGCTTCACCGATCACATTCGTCCCGGTCGCGCAGGCGGATGTAATAGCCATATTGGGTCCGCGCACACCAAAGCGAATCGCAAGCAAACCCGCCGCGCTGTCAGCGATCATCATGGGCACCAAAAATGGACTCACGCGTTCGGGTCCGCGTTCACGCAGGATCTCATAGTTCTCGATCATCGTGTTTACGCCGCCGATGCCGGTACCGACCAAGACTCCAATATGATCGCGATTCGAATCATCGATCACCAAACCGGACTCAGCCAGTGCTTCCTGTGCGACCACAACAGCAAGCTGGGAATAGCGGTCGAACTTGCGCGCGTCACGCGTACCGAGCAGCGCCACAGCATCGAAGCCTTTGACTTCGGCGGCAAATTTTGTTTTATTCCTGCTTGCATCAAATTGTGTGATTGGGCCTGCGCCGGATTTTCCAGCCAAGAGTGCAGACCATGTATCTGGAACATTATTCCCCACTGGGCTAATGCATCCAAGCCCTGTTATGACAACTCGTTTCGTCATGACATCTCCTAAAGGAATAGGACAAGGCAAACCTGTCCAATCGTTTGACAAGTAAAAACACCCGAACGGGAAAAGCGATACGGATTAAAAAGTCTTCAAGATATCCCAAGCTTGTTGGATGTGCATCCGGTCATGGTCTGCCATAAAGCCGATGACTTCCTGAGAATTCGTTGGGCCAAAAATGGCGTGGCGCGCTTTTTGTTTCCAAACAGAGTCATCCAACCCTTTCAGCTTTTCGAGCGTTTCCATTCTGGCGAAGGTAAATTCTCGCAGCGCGGCAAAACCATCTTCGCCCAGATAATTGCGTTCCTTGGCCCATACGCTGCTATTGGGCCGCGGAATAAAGGGTTCCCTATTTGCCAGCAGCGTATTCAATTGCATCTGATGAACCTCGCGCTCGGTATCCCGCAAATGGCAAATCACTTCCACCAAAGCCCATTCACGTTCAATGGGCTTGTGAGGCCAAGCAGAATCGGGAACGGATGCAACCAGCTTCTGCAATACAGCAGGCGTGGACGCCATCACGGAAAGAATCGCCAACGGGGCTTGAATGGTTGGTTCGAGGGAAGTGGGATCGGTGGATTCAAGCCAGGAACGTAGATCAGATAATTTGCTGCCGCTTCCGGCTTCGCCGTTGGAACCCGAGGCGGGCACGTCGCTTATATGATAGGTTCTCAATCCCAAATCTTGTGCCGGTTTAAGATCGCGTTCAATATCATTCCCTACCATCAACACAGGGCCGTTCGGCCATCCAAGCTGACCCAGCACTTCAGCAAAATAAGCAGGATGCGATTTGGAAAAATGATACGTCTCGAAAGAGGAAACGAGTTCGAACCGCTCCGGTTCGAGGCCCGCCCAGCGAATGCGTTGATACGTGGCCGTGCGTGGAAAAAGTGGATCGGTCGCCACCGCGACGCGATACCCTTTCGAGAAAGCCCATTCCACGAACTCCGCCGCCCCATCGCGCTTTCGAGTCAGTGTTCCGATGGAGGAATAGACTTTTTCATAGAATTCTTCGATTACGGGAGCAAGCTGTTCTTTTGGAATACCCAGCTTCGGATAGAAATATGATTCGAATACTTCCTGTAAGGTGTGTGAAGGATCATCGCTGGCAAGCATCAATTGCGTCCCCTTCATCAAGGCGGGCAGCATTTTATCCGGTGGGACATATTCCGCCAGATGCCTGGAAAGTGCGTCAAAATATGCGGGGATGAACACATCCACATTGGTGTCGAGCAGGGTGTCGTCGAGGTCGAGGAGCAATGTAAGCTTCGTCATATTAAGTTTTTATCCCATGGGA
>JBJKOR010000643.1:0-1038 GCA_046707185.1 Anaerolineales bacterium
GTGTGATTGACGACCAGGTCCATCACCAGCTTGATGCCGCGCTGGTGCATTCCATCGAGCAATTCCTCCCAATCGGCCAGCGTGCCGAATTCATCCATGATGTCGCGGTAGTTGCTGATGTCGTAGCCGTTGTCGTCGTTCGGCGATTTATAAACCGGGCACAACCAAACTACGTTGATGCCCAACTCTTTGAGATAATCCAGCTTCTGAATGATGCCGCGTAAATCTCCGATGCCGTCGCCGTTGCTGTCGTAGAAACTGCGCGGATAGATTTGATAAACAACACTTTCCTTCCACCAGGTTTTATGCACTGTCATGCTCCTTCGATGAAATGATTTTATTTTGCTCATGGGTTTCTGAACGAAAGGATTGGAAGTGATGAAATTCCATTCCGGGGTTTCAAGTTGCATTATCCCATCAATTCGAGTATGCTAGTGCCAATGCAACCCTCGTTGTTTGCCTCGGTTCAGTGGACAGTCTCGGCGCTGACCAAATATGTCCGGGATTTACTCGAAGCGGATGTTGCACTTCAAGATGTGTGGGTGCAAGGTGAGATTTCGAATCTCTCGCGTCCCGCCTCGGGACATATTTATTTTACGCTTAAAGACGCTGGTGCTTCGCTGCGTTGTGTGATGTGGCGCACGGACGCCGCGCGGCTTAGACTTTCGATTCAAGATGGGATGGCAATCGAGACTCACGGCAAGATTGGCGTGTACGAAGTCGGCGGGCAATACCAACTCTACGCCGATCAAATCCGACCAGTGGGCGAGGGCGCGTACTATCAGGAGTTTCTGCGCCTGAAAGCGATGCTCGAAGCCGAGGGGCTTTTCGACTCGGAACGCAAGCGTGAAATTCCAGCTTTCCCCAAACGCATCGGTGTTGTGACCTCCGCGACGGGCGCGGCGTTACGCGATATGCTCAACACCATTCGACGACGATTACCGTTGGCCGAAGTGATCCTGGCACCTTCGCCGGTCCAAGGCGAGGACGCGCCGCCGAAGTTGATTGCAGCGATCGATTTATTGAATCATCTCACGC
>JBJKOR010000644.1:0-3121 GCA_046707185.1 Anaerolineales bacterium
TTACAAAAAATCCTCTCTTCTTTGAGGATTTTTTGTAATATAATAACACCACTTTTGACAATTGCTTTTCAATCCAGCGATTGGGGTAACCATGAAACCAATGACATACTGTCGATGGCCCTTGCACGAAATTCATCAACGAGATGAGGATTGTGCTTGTTCACTGCCAACCAAATTAAGTTTTGGTTCGGAAGATTTGGCAATGGGTTATTTTGTTGAGCTACAAAAGAAGCTCGATGTCAAACTACAAAAAAACGGTTCTTTACATATTATTTCGCTAGATGAAGGTTACCAAGCTATAACTGGCCTACAGATAGGTCCAACTCTGGTGGTAATTAACATGTCAGCGCGGGAAATTCTGGATTTCTTCTCCCAGCCGCGTGATCCATCCGAATGGTCCCGAACCGGTTCCATTGACTATCACGATGCGCAACTTACCATTGCCCGATTCTATGAAGCGGGGCTTTTACAAGAAGTATCAGCCAGACCAGAAACAACAACCGTCACCCACACTGCTTCGCCGCTCGAAACATGGTTGTACCTCACCCGCGCCTGCAATCTGGCTTGCACGCATTGCTTCGTCAGCAAGGATGTGCGCCGTATGAGTCTGGAAACCGGTCTAGAGGCGGTGGATCGCCTATTCGAGTTGGCTGAAAAGCACGGGCATCCCGAAGTCAAGATCAAATATGCAGGCGGCGAGCCGACTATGAATTGGGATTTGATCCCAGCATTGCACGAACGGGCGAAATCCCACATACAGGAGACCGGTCTGAAGCTGACCGAAGTATTGGTCACGAATGCCACCTTACTCAACCGCGAGCGGCTGCAATTCATCAAGGACGAGGGATTCCATCTGTCCATTTCGCTGGATGGCTTCGGCGAGGGACATGACCGCCAGCGCCCTGTCCGCAATGGCAACCCGACCTTCGGGCGGGTCTTCCAAGCCGTTCTGCTTGCTTTGGAGGCAGGACTTTCGCCGTATTTGATCACTACAATCACACGCTTGAATTTGGAGGAGGTCCCTGCGATTGTCGCTTTTGCGCTCGAACACCGCCTCATGTTGAACCTGAACTTTTATCGCCCGCATTATCTCAACGACCCTCTTGTAGCAGATAACGTCGAACTGACCCGCGTGCTTCGGGCTGCTTTGAAAGTCATCGAAGCCAATATACCCGATTACAATTTCATGGAGGGATTGATTGACCGGAGTAATTTCAGTGTGGCGCATCAGCACGTCTGCGGCGCGGGGCGAAATTACCTGAGCATTGACACCGACGGACGCGTCCTCCCCTGCCACATGTTGACAGGCTACAACCTGCCCGGCATCCCGCTTCAAATGCTGGAATCGCCACATTTCGATGACTTTCCCAACCCGTCCATTGACCAAAGAAACGGATGCAGCACTTGTGAGTGGCGTTATTGGTGTGGCGGAGGATGCCCCATCCACGCGAAGAATATCATGAGGACATCGAACGTCTCATCCCCATATTGCAGTGTGTACAAAGCCATCTATCCGGAACTGGTCAGATTGCAGGCACTGCAATTGCTCCAGGCAAACCTCCAAAACGCATAATCCCCTTGCTCGAATTTGAAACAACTTTTTGGTGGATTGGAATAGCTCCAATCCACCTTTCTTTTTTGTAAGAAAACCGTGAGACGTTCATGAGACTGACGAAAAATACGCGTGAGTACTTAAGTAAAAGGCAGTTTTATACTGCGCTCATGATAAAGAAAGGACTCGCCATGTACAATACAAATGGTTTTACATCAGGTGCAAAATGGTTTTTCTTTCTGGCATTTGTGATACTGATCGGTGCCTTTATCTTCGGTCTCAGCTTCGGGAATGCCCAGTGGCTGAACGGCGGGATCGCCTCGGCGATGGCACAGGGAATGAATGTTCAAACAGATATAACCCGTCAGAAGGCCAATCTGGATTTACAGGCACTCCAAGCGCAGACTGAGGCACAGATCACACAGCAAAAACAGCAGACGGCATATGAAGCCGCCAAGCAACAGCAGGAACTAAATGCCTCGGCTGTTGCGGCCACGCAGTGGGCAAACTTCCAAGCGGGCTTGTATAATACTCTCAACTTTGGGCTTATGGCTGTAATGATTGCCATTAGCGTTGTGCTTGTCATTGTAGGCATCAACACGAGCATCGGTTTGTACAAGATCCTAAACGCCAAGGCGCATGCTATTCATCCCAGCCAACCTTCGACAGCCGCTGTTCACAAACACCAACCCTCACCCGCCGCCCAACAGGCTCGCGAACGCGAGAAAGCCAGCCGCGAAAAGCAAATTCAGGTTGAACAACTCAAACAATTGTTCAAAGATACCAAAGTGATCTGGCCATCAGACGACGGGCAGTCGGAAGACCGAGAACGCGGAAGCTATCCTTTGGCGAATTGAAGGAGCGACCCTATGAAAGTACTCGGAACCTTGTTTCTGTTCATTACTATTACGCCGCTTTTCTATTGTCAAAGTAGGTCACCGCCGGAGCACCAGCTCGACCCCCTCGGGAAAAGGTATTGAACACATAAAACAATACATATCAAGAAGGACCGCATCGGATGCCGGTCCTTCTTTCTCATTATAAGAATATATACGGCGTCCGGAGTTTTCCAAAGGTGAAGGCGATTTCTTCTTTTTCCAGGCGGAAGGCGCGGATGCAGCCGGAGAGTGGGTCATCCAAGTTGTGACAGAACGAATCCCGCAGAAATTCGGTTTTGATCCCATACGGGATATTCAGGTGTTGTCTCCCATCTATCGCGGCACGGCGGGAGTCTCTGCTCTGAATGATCGCTTGCAGGAAAACAACAAAGTCGCTCAGCGTTTCACGGCACTCGAATGGAGGTTGTTGTAACCATTCCAATCTTCCATTGACAAGGCAGTGATACGTCGTTATTATTCACGGCATGAATAACTATTATTCACCACCAAAGAGATATTTGGCTCGTTGGATCTCCCCCTCTCTTCAGGAAGCCAGCCGCGATCATCCCATTATTGTTTTGACCGGCGCACGCCAGGTGGGGAAAAGCACCTTGCTTCTCAACTCCGAGCCATTTCGTGACTGGCGTTATCTCAGCATGGATGACTTCGATATCCTGGCCCAAGCCCAGCG
>JBJKOR010000645.1:0-3462 GCA_046707185.1 Anaerolineales bacterium
ATAAAGGCTTCCAAGCGTTCGCGGTCGCCCGCGCTCAACTCGGTTTTCAACGCGTGAGCCAAACTCCCAGCCAGGCCAGCCTGCCAACAGGATCGGCGGTCATGCAAATACGCGCCGCGTCCCGCCAACTTTCCCGTAGGATCGATCTGCACTCCATCCACAGTGCGGACAACTCGCACCAGTTGGCGTTTCGCCATCACGGTGCGACATCCCACACAGGTACGCTGGGGAATATGCTTCATACGTTGAACAGTTTTCTTTGACACCTTCAATCACTCCCTCGCCCTTTATCCTTTTCATGGTCAAGGAACAGGGCAAGGGTCACAAACTATTCTTCCTCTATCTCATCATCATCGCCGCGCTTATGCTTCTTGCGTCCGATGACTTCGCCAAGTTCTTCATCGAGCACCAACTCGACGCCTTTTTTCTTTTTCTTCTTACCTTTTTTCTTTTCTTCATCATCGCCGTCATCAGCGTCAGCCTGGAACATCTCAGGCTTCATCTTGAACAATTCATCCAATGAGACGCCGTCCTTGGCATTCTCATCTTCCTCTTCCTCGACGACAGCCCTTCTCGGTTCCTTCCTGAACGCGGCGGGGGCAGCTTCGACAGGCGTTGACTCCGCTGGAGCCGCTTCCGCAACCGGCTCAGAGGGAGTTTCAACAACCGGCTCAGTCGGAGCTTCGGCAACAGGTTCAGGTTTCGGTTCGGGGAATTGTACAGATTCCATTTGTTCATGAATGTTCTGTATCGCTTTGGGGCCAATGCCGGGCAGTCCAAGCACTTTATTGGAATCGATCTTCATCGCCAAAATCAAATCGCCGACCGTCTCGAAGTTAGCTTCAGTAAGAATGTTATAAACGTGTTCCTTGAGATTCAACTGATCGAGCGGCATTTCAAACGCGGCAGGCGCCACCTCGGCTCTGGCTACAGCAACCTGTTCATCGTCCACAGGAATCACTTCTTCTTTGACAGCCACGGCCCGTTTTTCGACGCGTTCAACGAGCTGACTCAGCGTTGTATATTCTTCGGGGGTAACGGGGCGGTTCTCCGCCTTCTTGGCGAGAATCTCCTCCACTTGCGACATCAATTCCGCCGCGGAAGGAAGCGAGGCAGCCAATTGGGGATCGTTTTGCAATTTGGCCAGCGCGTCGCCCGCAGCTTCAACCACTGATTTGATATCGATGCGCCAGCCGGTGAGTTTAGCCGCCAAACGCGCATTCTGACCATCGCGTCCAATCGCCAGGCTGAGTTGATCCTCCATCACAACGACCGTCGCGGTGCGATTACTGTCAACTTCATTCAGGTACACGCCGCTGACACGCGCCGGGCTGATCGCTTTGGAAATATAAACTATCGGATCGGGGTCCCATTGAATGATATCGATCTTTTCGTCATGCAATTCTTTGACGATTGCTTGAATGCGTACACCCTTGATCCCCACACATGCGCCGACCGGATCGACGCCAGGCTGGGTTGCCATCACGGCCACTTTGGCACGCGCCCCCGGCTCGCGCGCAATGGCACGGATTTCAACCACGCCATGATAAATCTCCGGCACTTCGTTTTCCAGCAAACGACGAAGGAAGTTGCGATGCGCACGGGAGAGAATGATCTGTGGGCCGCGCGACCCATCCTTCACTTCCAACACCACCGAGCGAATGCGTTCATGCACTTTGAAACGTTCGTTGGGAATTTTTTGATTGGTGGGAAGAATTCCCTCCGCCTTCATATCAAGGCCAATCGTCGCGCCTTGTGCATTCGTGGCCTGTATCACGCCGCTGACAATTTCGCCAACTTGCCTCGTAAAGTATTCCATCTGCGCCGAGCGTTCGGCTTCACGAATGCGCTGTTGGATTACCTGCCGCGCCGTCTGCGCCGCAACCCGGCCAAAGTCCGCCGGCGTCGACTCAACGATCACCATATCGCCCAACTGCGCTTCGGGGTTCACTTTGCGCGCATCTTCCAGATTCACTACGGTGATGATTTCCTGTACTTCTTCGACAACTTCTTTTTCTGCGAAAATCGCAACCTTCCCGGTTTCGGGATCCACATTGGCTTCCACCTGCTGTGCCGTCGAGGCGTTGACCGCTCGTCGGTAAGCGGACTCCATGGCGGATTCGACCGCGCCGAGGATGACTTCCTTCGATAATTGTTTTTCCTCCAGCACTTCATTAAAGGCTAGGGCAAATTCATTTTTTGGCATGCCTTACTCCGTGAAGTTTCCTTATAACAAACAGAAAAGTGGGGGTTGCCCACTTCTCAATGCGTTCGATGTTGATTCTACCGTGCGGCGAATATTCTAGCATAGGTACATAAAAGATGCAAGATATAATTGCCGGCATGTCACAACGCGATCTGCAAAAAGCCGCTCTGCGCGGTGAACCATCTTATGTATGGCGCGCCGGTCAACAACGCCGACTCGAAATGATCGTCCGCGCCGCGGGTGAACGCATCCGCGGGAAGATTCTCGAAAATGGATGCGGTGTCGGAATGTATGTTGAACATCTCGCTCCTTTTGGCGGAAAAGTGTTTGGGTTGGAATTCGATTTCGAGCGTGCTGCCGAGGCCGCGCAGAAGTCGGCGCACGTTCTCAACGCCGCTGGAGAATTCCTTCCGCTTCCTTCCTCGACTTTTAGTTTGATCCTCAGCCACGAAGTAATCGAACACGTTCAGGATGACCGTGCCGCCATCTGCGAAATGGTGCGTGTTCTCCGAAGCCCCGGCGGACGAATCGTTCTATTCTGTCCAAACCGCGGCTATCCATTCGAAACACATGGTATTTATTGGAAAGGCAAATATTATTTTGGAAATAAATTATTTGTGAATTATCTTCCCCGCGTTTGGCGCGACAAGCTTGCGCCGCATGTACGCGTCTATTCAAAACGCGATTTGGAAAAATTATTTGAAGGCCTGCCAGTGAAGTTCATCGAGCGCACGATTATTTTCGGCGCATACGATAACATCATTGTCCGATTTGGAGCGATGGGAAAAGTTCTGCGCGCCGTTTTGCAGTTCCTAGAAAAGACGCCATTGAAATTCTTTGGCCTATCACACTTCTGGGTAATCGAAAAAATTTAGTACTCAGGACTTGGCGGATGGGACTCTCAAGGAACTCATCAGCCACCATACCATCAAAAAGTTAAGGAACACGAAGCCTACAACGACCAGGAGCATCAGTTGGGCATTGAAGATAATGGGTCGCTGCAAATTGGCCCAAACGGCTATTTCAAATGCAGCTTGAATACACAAAAGAATGATACCAAAAAGAGCGGCTGCGAAAGAACTCATTCGACCGATGAGCTCGTTCCGATGCTCAGGTGCCAGCCAGTACTCGCGGTTGGGCACCTTGAGATTAATCCACTCTGGTGGCGTAAGCAAAACAAGAATTTGGATAAGAAGGCCCAACCCAAGCGCAACCAACATGGTTACAATTTCAAAATCAAAGAATTGTTCTTTGGC
>JBJKOR010000646.1:0-7960 GCA_046707185.1 Anaerolineales bacterium
CATTCTTGTCTCACGCCGGGAGCGACAGAATATTTACTACCAACTTGCTGATAATGATCTTTTGCGAAATTGTCTGGTTTTAGCGAACCGACCCAAAAACCAGCTAATGGAAAATCAAACTTAATCAAGGAGAACCTATGACCACCCCTGAATTGACTCAAATCCAAGTTGCAAAAGTCGTGGACGCACGCGGTACGGCTTGCCCCGGTCCGCTGTTGGAGGCTCGACGAGCTATCAGCGAGTGTCCGGTTGGCGGCGTCATGGAAATCCAATCGTCCGATCCAGATACGAAAGTGTCTGTTGAGCGTTGGTGCAAAAAGATGGAGTTTGAATATCTGGGCGATGTTGAAAAGGACGGTTTCTGGAGCATTTATTTGCGCAGGACAAAGTAAATGGCTGATGCGAACAACAAAAGAGCCGGCCAGAAAAAGATCCTCGTCTTTTCCACCAGCGCGATATCAGACTTGGGGATTGATCTGGCAGGCAGCGCGCACATACATTATTCCACTTCCGTTCAAGTGATCCCGTTGCCATGTTCCAGCGGGATTAAGCCGGGTTGGATCGTCCACGCCCTCGAAAAGGGATACGATGGTGTATTCATTGCGGCCTGCGGCGGGGATTGTGCGTATCTACCAGATTGCAGTTCTCGTACGAGTGCCCTGCTTGCGAAAGCACAGGATATGCTGCGAGAGCGCCAAATCAGTCCGAAGCGATTAAAGATGGCGGGAATCTGTTCGGTGTGCGCGGACAGTTTTGTATCCCATATGCGAAAATTCGAGGAGGAGTTAATCAGCTATGACTCCCAACCATAAGGCAGACAACCTTGACTACGATGTCATGATCGTTGGCGCAGGCATAGCAGGGATGGAAACCGCCGCGCTCCTGGGAGATATGGGCTACAAAGTTCTATTGGTCGAAAAAGAACCGAGCATCGGCGGCAAATCCATTTTATTGAGCAAAGTCTTTCCAACTCTGGACTGCGCCAGTTGCATCGTCACGCCCAAGATGGCGGCTGTTGCCCATCATCCGATGGTCACGCCGATGGTCTACAGCGAAGTGGATGGCTTTGTCCGCAACGACAATGGCTCATTCACTGTAGATTTGCACAAAAAAGCCTCGTACGTGAATTTCGATGCCTGTACAGGTTGTGCCAAGTGCGAGCAAGTCTGTACGGTTTCGCTGCCAGATGAGTACAACTATAACCTGGTTGGACGTCATGCAGCTCACATTGCCTTTCCACAAGCGGTACCGAAAAAGGCAGTCATCAGTCGAACGGGACAGGCTCCTTGTACGAATGCCTGCCCAGCCGGTGTGAAGCCCAGCGGATTTGTATCGCTTGTCCGCGCCGGACGCTATGAAGAAGCGTTCCGGATGCACTTGGAAGACGCTCCCCTAGTGGGGAGTTTATCCCGTGCCTGCTACGCGCTTTGTGAGAGCGAGTGTACTCGCGGCGAAAAAGATAGTCCCATACATATCCGGGCAATCAAACGCTTTATGGCAGATCGCTATTACGCGACTCATCCTGAACCTGAATATGGCGCGGTAAAGAATCAGCTGGATACTCGGGTAGCGATCATCGGCTCGGGGCCGAGTGGACTTAATGCAGCTTTTCACCTCGCCAAAGCGGGACACCGTGTAACAATTTTCGAGGCGGACAAACAAGCGGGCGGCATGCTTCGATATGGGATACCAGCCTACCGTATTCCAAGAGACGTGCTGGATCGGGATATTAAAAACATCACTGCCTTGGGAGTGGAAATAAAGACTGGTACGAAAGTTGAAAGCATTGCCGAGCTAAAAAAGGCCGGCTTTCAAGCAGTCTTCATCGGCGTGGGTAACCAAAAGCCGCGCATTATTCCAATTACTGGACGCGACTTGGATTGCACAGACGTTCGCGACTGTATGGAATTTCTTAAAAGCTTAAATGGCAGCCATGTACTCCCTGACTTGAAAGGCAAACGCGTTGTGGTGCTGGGCGGCGGCAATGTCGCGCTGGATGTTGCCCGCTCCACGATTCGGATGGCTGCCGAATCTGTCACTGTTGTTTGTGTGGAACCTCGCGACAAAATGCCGGCACATGAATGGGAAGTGGGAGAGGCCGAGGAGGAAGGAATTCACATCCTGGCAAGCGGTTCAGCAAAACGAATTTACAAGGATGAACAAGGCAGGGGGCGCTTGGAATTGCTGAATGTTCCCAAGGTGGAATTCTCGCCTGAGGGGAGGATGATGAGCTTCGAGGTCGCTGCAGGTACGGAACATGATATTCCTGCTGACGTTGTGATCCTGGCCATTGGCCTCGCGCCCAGTACAGACCCTTTCGCTGAGGAATTGGAACTTTCGCCGAGTAAAACCATCAAAGTCAATACCGAGACTTTACAGACATCAGATCCCATGGTGTTTGCTGGCGGCGATGCTGTCCTTGGTCCCTCGGTGATCGTTCAAGCGATGGGACAAGGGCGGCGGGCTGCATTCTACATTGATCGTATGCTGCGAGGACAATCGCTGGATGTGCCTTTTGGCAATCAATTGGAGGTCATTGACAAACAGGACCTCCTCGAAAGAACCAGAAATTGGGAGACAGTTGCGCCAGTCACGGTGCCGAAGCGTCCGCCCCATGAGCGTATCCAGAGCTTCGAAACATATGAGTTCACCCTGAGCGAAGAAGATGCGCGCCGTGAAGCCAATCGCTGCTTGAATTGTGCCGAATGTTCCCAGTGCATGGAATGTGTCACCGTCTGTCCTGCGGACTGTATTGATTTCAGTATGAAGCCTGAACCCATGAAACTGCATGTGGGGAGTGTTGTCCTGGCAACTGGATTTGAGATCATGGATCCGACAGGAAAAGACCAGTTGGGATACGGCGTTCTTCCCGATGTGATTACAGGCCCTCAAATGGACCGGCTATTAGCGCCGACGCGCCCCTATAATGGCGTGCTGCGTCCCTCCGACGGTAAAGAGCCGGAAAGCATCGCAATCGTGCTGTGCGCTGGCTCCCGCGACCATTCATTCTGCAATCCTCTATGCTGCCGGATTGGCTGCATGTATGCCATCAAACATGCCCAGCTTATCATGGGCGCCCTTCCCATTGCAGATGTAACCATCTACCACATTGACATCCGGGCTTTTGGAAAAGGGTATGAAGAATTCTACGAGCAGGCCAGGGGCATGGGTGTGAGCTTTGTCAAAGGGAAAGTAGCCCGCATCGAACCGCTTGAAAATGGCAATATGGCATTGCATTATGAAGATATGCTGGGCGAAGGTGGAATGAAAACCCAGGAGCATGACCTTGTTGTTCTAGCAGTGGGCCTTTTGCCGAATACAGCGCCGTTTGCCCTTTACAAAGGCGGTGAATTAGCGAGAGATGACTTCAACTACGTGCGCGAAATAAACCCTGTGATTGAACCGGGCGCTACCAATGTGGCCGGACTTTACTTGGCCGGCACTGTCAGTGGAGCGAGAGATATTCCTGATACTGTGTTGCACGCCGGTGCGGCAGCAACACAAGTATCTGCTTATCTTGAAAAAATGAGGGTTCACTAATGGCACAAGAAAGAAGAATTGGAGTTTTTATCTGCTACTGCGGAGGCAATATCTCGGACTACGTGGATGTGGAAAGAGTCCGGGCAGAAGTCTCCAATGAACCAGGGGTTGCCATCGCCAAAACCCATATGTTCACCTGCTCCGATGCGGCGCAGCAGGAGATGATCGACGATATTAAAGCCGCCAAGCTGGATGGCCTCGTGGTAGCCTCCTGCGCGCCCTCGCTCCACGTGCATACTTTTCGCGGTATGGCTGAACGAGCCGGACTGAATCGTTACCAATACGTGCATGTAAATCTTCGCGAACAGTGTTCCTGGGCACATACCGACAACAAGAGAGGGGCTACGGAAAAAGCTGTCCATCTGATCAGGGCTGGCATCGCCAAATGCGCCCTAACCCATTCGCTGGAGCCTTTACGCGTGGAAACCAAGCCGCGTGTATTGGTGATCGGTGCGGGTATTGCCGGGATGCGCGCCAGCCTGTCTCTGGCAGATATGGGATTGGCTGTGTACTTAATCGAAAAGGAGGAAAAGCCAGGCGGCTGGTCGCTCCAAGCAGGACGGATGGGACCTGATGGTCAATGGGGGCCAGATGTAGTTACAACCTTGTTGCAGCGGATCCGCGAGAAGGAACGTATCGTCATCTACACACAGGCGGAACTGATTGAAAAGACCGGCAGCATTGGTGACTTCAATGTAAAAATCAATGTCAAAGATGAAGTAGTCTCTCTGAATGTCGGAGCCATCGTTGTCACAACCGGCTTTATGCCCTACACTCCCGAGGAAGGAGAATATGGCTGGGGAGCCGATGATGTGGTTGACCTGCTGCAATTCCGAAAAATGTTAGCAGAGGGGAAACTCGAAGTTCATGGCAAACCCGTGCGTGATGTGGCATTTATCTATTGCGTTGGCAGCCGCCAGACTGTATCGGAAGCATGTTCCAACCCCAACCGCTATTGTTCCCGTTATTGTTGCTCGGCGGCAACGTATACCGCGGTGATGCTTCACGGACTTGAGGTGGAAACAAAGCAGAGGATCAACCAGTATCACCTTTACCGCGACATCCGCACCTACGGCAATTTGGAAACGATCTATGAAGAAGCCCGCCATGCAGGAGCGCTCTTCCTCCGCTGGGAGCCGGATCGTCCTCCCGTGGTCCAAGAGGCTGACGGACGGCTTTCTGTCAAAGTACAGGATACACTGGACGGAAATGAGGAGCTTGAGATCGGCGCGGATCTGGTGGTGCTTGTGACCGGCATGGAACCGCGCGAAAACGACAAGCTCAATCAAGTCCTTAAAATTCCGGAAAGCACGGATGGGTTTTATAAGGAGATTCATCTCAAACTGCGTCCCGTGGAAACGGTCATCGATGGAGTATTTATCGCTGGCGCTGCCCAGAGTCCAAAAACGATGTCTGAGAGCGTCGCGTCTGCCCTGGCAGCAGTAGCCAAGACCGGCAGTCTGTTGAAGAAAGGTTATGTGGATCTGGAACCGCTGGTTGCCCGGGTGGATGCGGAGAAGTGCGTCTGGTGCGATGAATGCCTCAAGGCATGTTCATATAATGCGATTGAGAAAGTGATCTGCGACTCTAAAGAAGTTGCCGCGGTTATCGCCTCGCTATGCAAAGGGGAAGGCGCCTGCGTGCCGGTCTGCCCCAAGGACGCAATTGTTGTGGAGGGATTCAGAAACGATCAGATCATGGCGATGATCGATGCCAGTCTTAAGGAGGTGGCGATATGAGCGGCGCTGGAATAGTTCAACGTGACATTCGGGAGATCATTCATGATGAAATGATTATGAAAGATCGCATTGCAAAGCTTCTCAAGGACGGTCCTCATACCATCCCCGAGTTGGCCGATTCGATGGGATACCTAAGTCACGAGGTGACGATTTGGCTGTTTGCCATGCGCCGCTACGCTGAGGTCGAGGTGATTGGAAAACCCGATGTGGACGGGTATTACAAATATGGACTTGTTAAACGGCAGGATGAGAGCGCAAAATGACAAAGGTATCCTCCGAACTGGCTGCTCAACTAAAAGAATCCGAGGAATTCAACGCCCAGGCTTGTTATCATTGCGGGACCTGCACGGCGCTGTGTCCCTTGGGCTACAAAATTGTTCCGCGCAAGCTGTTCCGTGAAGTGATGCTGGGACTAGAAACAAAGGTTAGAGAGAACATCCCTGAAATCTATTCTTGTCTCCTCTGCCGGATGTGCGAAGAATACTGTCCGTCCGAGGTGCATATTGCGGAAAATATGCGCTATCTTCGCAAATACATCAACAGAAAAGAATTCAAATTGGTATAGAGGAATTGAAGCATGTCATTACCCATCGGTCCTGTTTTGGGAATTCTCTCGGATAATCTTAGAAAACGCGGCAGCGTTCTGCCCATCTCCAAGAGGGATGCTATCGGCTGGGCCAAAGGAATGAATATCCCCCACGGAGGAAAGACCATCCTTTATACGGGCCTGATGTATCAGCTCATTCCCGCTATCGATGCTTTAGCAGGTCAGATGGCTCAGTTCGAAAATTCAACCATTACTCGTTTCTTTGGACTGGGGCGTTTGATCAATCAGCTCATCAATCTTTCCTTCTTTATGGCTCTGACGGCATCCCAAGAGATGAAACAGGAAAATGACCAGACTCTCCGCAACATCGCCGGGGTGTTGAAAAAGGCAGGGGTGGAATTTGGGTATCTTTACGAAAAGGAGCTGTATGCCGGCGCCTTGGTATATGACGAGGGTGTGGACGAGAGTTTTAGAGTCCATGCGCGGCGCGTCGTTGATGGGTTTCGCAAAAACGGAGTCCAGCGCGTAATCACCGTAGATCCTCACACGACCAGTGTCCTGCGTGATGTATATCCAAAATTCATTGATGATTTCGATATCGAAGTTAAGAATTACATGGAAGTGCTGGCTGAAAAAATTCCATCGGTAACACAGGCACAAAACAAGGAACTGGTCATCCATGATTCCTGCGTCTATGCACGTTACGAAAGGATGATAGAGCAGCCGCGCCGTCTCCTGGCAAATGCCGGAGTCAAAGTGAGGGAGCCTGAGTTATCAGGCAGGTCCACACAGTGTTGCGGCGGTCCCATTGAATCGCTCTTTCCCAGCAAAGCTCACGAGATAGCTGCGAACCGCGTCAGCCAGCTCAAAAAGAATGGAGACGATATTGTCACGATGTGTCCGATCTGCCTGGTAAATCTCAGAAAGGCCGCTGGAAGGAGTTGCCATATCAGTGACATATCCAACATCCTCGCAGAATCTTACCTAGCTCACCCTCTATAAGGTCGTTATCAACTCTGTCGAAGCGAAAGCCGAAACGGAGAAAAATTATTTCAGTCGAAAAGGAGAATCCTATGGCTAAGCAAAAAATGGCAGTCGTCTGCAACGGCGACACCGCGGCAAACATTATGCCGACGTTGATTTTTTCCACATCCGGCATCGCGCTGGACTACGAAGTGCACGTGTTCGTCTGCCCGGCAGGCGCGCGCTGGTTCCTCACAGGCGAGCTGGAAAAACTTGGTACGCCCAAGGGCATGCCCAATCCCGTCAAGCTGTTCAACGATCTGCTTGATTTGGGCGGCGAGGTGATATTCTGCGAACTCGCGTTGGAGAACAAGGATATCAAACCCGACCAACTGCGCGACAAACGCATCAAGATCGCCAAGGTCCCGCTGTATCTGATGGATGTCGAGGGCGCAGCTCAGACATACGTATTCTAAGCACAAGGATACGGGGATAAAGACAGGCCAGACAGCTAGTTACTGTCTGGCCTTCAACTTTCTATAAGCCAAGAATCTATTTACCGCGTTCAGGGGTCAGCGTTTCGATTACAGGACACGCCTGCAACGACTCGCTCATCAGGTAAAGCTGCCGCCCTCCGCGACATGACCGCATACGGGACAACTCAACTGTAACAAACCATCGTACTCCAGCCGCCCTTGATGGCAATGACTGCACTTCTGGCCGGGACGCGGCGCGCCACAAGTTCGAGATGGACGGGCAGGCTTTTTCCGTGAAACACGAACCGATCGTTTGGTATCACTATTGCGATTTGAAACGCGTGAGCTGCTCATTCCGTCCGCAACCGTTTCATGGCGTTATGTTGAGTCGCAATACGAAGTACACAACACCGGCTCTGAACTTTGAGCAGGATGCGCGTGTTTTGAATCTCTACAGCCGTCGAAAGAAAATAGAACTGCATATAACTTCTCTTTATTCAGATGCAAATGAAGGCATGAAAGTGACAGTCTCGCAATTTTTCAGCCGCAAACTGTCGGATTGGAAAGCGAACGAGTTAAGCGCCTTGATCGGGCAGCCGCAACAGATCCGTGTTCTCTTCAGCGTGGACAAAACTCCAAAACGCGTCACGCGGCCGGTATGAGTCGCTGAGGTGTTTCCTCGCCATGTAGATCGT
>JBJKOR010000647.1:0-1307 GCA_046707185.1 Anaerolineales bacterium
ATAACCGATGACATCTGAATACACCCAAGACGATCTATTGCCACTTTCCGGCATCCAGCATTTCCTGTTTTGCCGCAGGCAGTGGGCGCTGATCCACATCGAGCAACAGTGGAAGGAAAACGCGCTCACCGCCGAGGGCAGAATCATGCACAAGCGCGCTGACGATCCCTTCTTCACGGAAACGCGGAACGGGTTCATCACGGCGCGTTCGGTGCCAATCGCATCGTATCGGCTGGGATTGTCGGGCGTATGTGATGTGGTCGAGTTCACAGCTTCGTCTGATGGAGTCAAATTACCAAATCGAGATGGCTTGTATTTGGCCGCGCCGGTGGAATACAAGCGCGGCAAGGAGAAACATGATCACAGCGATGAGACGCAATTATGCGCGCAGGCAATGTGTTTGGAAGAGATGCTTTCCGTTGTAATTCCAAAAGGTTATCTCTACTACGGAGAAACGCGGCATCGCATTGAAATTGAGTTGACCGCTGAGTTGCGGACTCTTGTCAAAGATATGGCAGGTGAAATGCACAACTACTTCAGCCGAGGCTACACACCAAAAGTCAAACTGTCCAAAGCCTGCCATTCGTGTTCGCTGGCCGATATATGCCTGCCCGAATTGCAAGGGAAGACGATGACCGCTTCCAAATATATCAACCAGCAGATCGAGGAAGCCTGATATGAAGAAACTTGGCAACGTGCTGTACATCACTACACCAGAAGCCTATCTCACCCTCGATGGCGAAAATATCGTTGTCAAAAAAGAAAAGGATGAAGACACTTCCACGCGCTTGCCTTTGCATAACATCGAGAACATTGTGTGCTTCACCTGGCAGGGAGCGAGTCCGGCGTTGATGGGCGCCTGCGCCGAACGAAATATCGGTTTATGTTTTCTCACGCCCAATGGACGCTTTCAAGGCCGCGTCACAGGTAAGGTGAAGGGTAATGTTCTTCTTCGGAAGAAGCAGTTTGAAGTCTCGGAAAAAGAAGCGCAGAGTGTTTTGATCCCAGCGTCCGTCCTACGTGGAAAAATCTCTAACTGCCGCCGGGTTTTGGATCGCGCCATCCGCGATCATGCCATGCTCGTGGATGTTGAGTCGCTTTCCGGCGCATCGAACTTCATGAAAGAAACTCTTAAAGCGATTCCGGCTTGCAAATCTATTGATGATCTCATGGGATTCGAAGGCAGCGCCGCCAAGATTTATTTTGGTGTGTTCGATCAGTTAATCTTACAACAGCGGGAAGACTTTTTCTTCAAAGAACGCAATCGTCGTCCGCCTCTGGACAACATGAACTCTCTGCTCTCATTC
>JBJKOR010000648.1:0-1493 GCA_046707185.1 Anaerolineales bacterium
ACTCATCGGCCCCGTGACGATGGTGGCCAAGGACTCCGCGAATAATTTCATCAAGGCCAGGTGATCGACATCTGCTGCGAGTTCGGCAGCGCGCGCAAATATAAAGTCGCCGGTCAGAACGGTTGCGGCCGGCGACCAGCGCGCATTCAGTGTGGGCATACCGCGTCGCAGCAGCGACCCGTCGATCAGGTCGTCGTGAACGAGCGTGGCAGTGTGAAGTAATTCCATCGCCGCGCCGAGCGTGACGAGACGACTCTCTTTTGCTCCAAGCATATTTCCAACGAGCAGTGTAATCGTTGGGCGGATGCGCTTGCCGCCTGCAGCGAGAATTTGTCCAAGTGCGGCACGCAAGTCTGGATGGCGGTCATCCGCTTGGGCTTGCAGTCGCGCTTCGACGAGTTGAAGTTGTGTTTGTACTGGTGAAATGAAAGTGACGTTATTCAAACAGACTCTCCCCAGGAGAAAAGCCGCGCCGCGTTTTCTGTCGTTGCGGCGGCCACCTCCTGCGGGGTGCGGGATTTTATTTCTGCAATTTTATCAGCAATATGAGTAACAAAGGCAGGTTCGTTTTGTTTTCCACGGTGCGGCTCCGGCGTGAGATACGGTGCGTCGGTCTCGATGAGCAGGCGCTCCAATGGCAGATTGCCAATCACCTGACGTTTTTTCTCGGCGTTTTTATACGTGATGGGACCCGTGACGCCGATATAGAATCCAAGTTCGATGGCACCCTTTGCGGTCTCGAGCGATCCGCTGAACGAATGCAAAACACCCAGCGCTTCGTTCCTCGACCCTTCGACACTCCCTGCGGTCGCAGGGCGGCGTCGTAAGCTGGATGTCCATTCTTCCAGAACTTTGATCAAGTCCTCGGCACATGCGCCGTATTCCGCATCATCCTCCTCGCGGCTGTGGATGATAACCGGTAATTCCAATTCCGCCGCCAGATTCAATTGCTCTTTCAAGATCGAGATTTGCTCTTCACGCGGTGATTTATTCCAATAGTAATCCAAGCCGATTTCGCCAACCGCCACCACATTGAGACTCTCCGCAGCCAAATCTTGCAACGCAGAAACCGTTTGTCCATCCCAAGATTCTGTTTCCGTGGGATGGACACCGACCGCCGCGTAAAGCATGGGGTTTGATTCAGCTAATTTGACAACGCGGCGGCTCGAGGTCACAGTGAGAGCCGGGATCAAAATGTGAGTGATGCCCGCTTCCTTCGCGCGTCGAAGTACTGCGGCGCGGCCGGCGTCGAAAACTTCCAAATCCAAATGACAATGGGTATCGGTGAGTTCCATAGGTTAGACTCCAAGTGCCGTACATCAAGCTGTTCGTGCTGCCGTTGTGCGCGACACAAACAGCAAGCGAAACTGAAGGGCGGCTGGTTATTTAATTCCGGCGACCTTCAATCCGTCCTGCAGGATGGATTGCACTTTATCGGGATGGGTCGTTTCGCAATAGACGCGCATGATCGGTTCGGTGCCGCTGAAGCGGAT
>JBJKOR010000649.1:0-12046 GCA_046707185.1 Anaerolineales bacterium
ATTGATATTCCTGAGATGACCAGCTTTGTGGCAGCAGTTATTCAAAGCGAAATTCTGGGTGTGAGCCTGGCAAAGGTGCTGCGCATCCAGTCTGATCAAATGCGGGTGAAACGTCGCCAGCGTGCGGAAGAAGAGGCGCATCAGGCACCCATTAAAATGCTCATCCCGATGGCATTTCTTACTTTTCCTTCGATCTTCATTATTTTGCTGGTTCCGGCTGGTATACAGATTCAACATTCAATCTTCAGATAAACTTTCTAAATGGCCATTTCCTTGGCGTATTCTTTATATAGGCTTGCTTGGCGTAGTTTGGATTTAATTTATCCTCCAACTTGCGGCGGATGTGGAAAGCCAGGCTCGCGCTGGTGCGGGGATTGCCAGCGAAACGTTCCCAAACCTATAGAACCTGTTTGTGATATTTGTGGAATCTCAATAGACGTTCCGGGTCTGTGCGCGGACTGTAAGCGGGCGCGGCCTCGATTTCGTATTCTCCGCTCCTGGGCCGTGTTCGACGCGCCGGTGCGCAACGCATTGCATAAGCTCAAATATCGTCGTGATATGGGACTCGGCGATGCGCTGGCTGCGCAGTTATTGGAATTTGTTGTGAACTTGAATTGGCCGTTTAACATGATTGTCCCCGTGCCACTTGGTAGGAAGCGGATGCAGGAACGGGGTTATAATCAGGTTAGCTTGATCGCGCGTCCACTTGCTTTAGCGACTGCAATAACCTTCGCTCCTGATGCTTTGATCCGGGTACGAGAAACACAAACCCAGGTTGGGTTGGGAAAGGCAGAGCGTCGCGCGAACGTTAGCGGAGCATTTCAGGCACAGGGGACGCGTGTAAATGGCCGAATCGTTTTATTGATGGATGATGTTGCTACAACGGGATCCACCCTTTCGTCTTGTGCTGAGGCGCTTTATGCTGCCGGTGCGCAGGATGTTTTTACTTTGACCGTGGCACGTGCTTTGACACGTCATGGCTTGAGTAGTGTTTGAACAGTTCGTTATAACTCTATCCTAATAGGAGGCTTGTATGACAATTCAAGTGGATATTCAAACGCGAAACATAAGAATGACCGATCGTATCAAGAATCATGTTGAGAAGAAGGCAGGAAAACTGGATCATTATTTACCCGCCATTGAAGAGGCACGCGTGGAATTGACCAATCACAAGTCTGCGCGTAATGCCGTAGATCGTAATGTGGCTCAGATCACAGTGCGAGGCAAGGGGCTTTTACTCCGCACGGAGGAGCGTGCCGACGAAGCCCTGGTTGCGTTCGATTCTGCTGTCGATAAGTTACAGCGTCAAATTGAACGTTACAAGGGCAAACATTATCATGGCCGCGGCGATGGCCGTTCAGCCCGCGAGGTGGAAGGGGATGTTACACCTGTAGATGATACGGGCGAACTGCCCCCGCTGATTGCCAAGCGTAAGCAATTCCGCATCCTGCCAATGAATGAACTGGAGGCCGTTGAACAAATGGAATTGCTCGGCCACAACAACTTCTTCATCTTCTACAACGCCGAGACCAGCAAGATCAACGTGTTGTATCGGCGGCGTGATGGTTCCTATGGTTTGATTGAACCGGAAATCGGATAAGTGTAGATCGGTAAGTTTATATAAAAGAACACAGGTTGTTGAGCCTGTGTTCTTTTATTTATTTACCAACTTTCGCTTGCTCAGATTTTCTTCGGTACTCCAAGCCGATCAGCGCAAGTAGCAGGACGCACCACGCCACAATTTGCGCGGCGCGCAAACCCCCGAGGATCAAGGTGCTGTCGCCGCGAAAACCTTCGATGATGAGTCGGCTGGCGGAGGTCAATGCAGCGAACGAGAGAAATTCAATGCCCGGTGCCTGGATTGTTTTTGGAATCAAAACCAAGACTAGAACCAGAATCGATGCAATGATTTCATAGGCTTGGGTTGGGTGCCGCCACGCGCCCCATTCGTGAATGGCCCAAGGAACGGTGGTCTCTTTGCCGAACGCCTGTCCAGATGCCAAATGTGAGAACGCAATCCCGATTGCCACCATAGCAAGAAGGGGAGTCAGCGCATCGAGCGAACGCCAGAAAGGCAGGTGAACGCGCTGCCCGTACACAAATCCTGCGATGACAGCAATGGCCAGTCCGCCCCATTGGTCGAATAAGGCGGTGTTCAGGGAAAAGATACTCGAAGGACTTTGCGCAAAAACGGCTAAATTCTCGAGGGCGTAAAGTAAGCGTCCGCCAATAACAAAGGCAATGACGCCGATAAACAAGAGATTGCTTAGTGCATCGAGATTCACGCGAAGACGTGTTGCGTGTCGCTCCGATATGGTCAGGCCGATCCATGCTGCAAGGATGATCAGGATCAGGTCGCGCGGCGGCGCAAAGACATTTTGGAATAGGACCAGTATATTGTTCATTTGAGAATTTCTTCGACGTTTGTGCGCAGCAATGCTTCAGACATTGGTCCGCCAACAACGACCTCCTTGATGATGCCGTCGCGCCCAATGAAGAATGATGTTGGCAAAGAGCGCAATTCATAGAGAGAGGATGCCTCACCGTTGACATCGAGCAGGATAGGGAAGGTAATGCTGTATTGCTTTATAAACGGCGCAACGGCAGTGGGATCATCTTGATTGGTGGCATTTACTCCAAGCACTATCAGTCCCTGGTCTTTATAATCCTGGTATACCTTTTCGATGGTCGGCATTTCGGCCCGGCAGGGTGGACACCATGTTGCCCATAGATTGACCAGCACGGCTTTGCCACGATAATCTGATAATGCGACAGTCTGCCCATCGGCGGTTTGGAGTTTGAACTCGGGGGCCAGAAATCCTTTTTGCGGAGCGGGAATGTGTCCAGCGGTGGCAGAGTTGGTTTTGTCGGCGCTGGCGAAGATCCAAACGAGGCCGGCAAGCAAAACGATTACATAGAGAGAGCGTCGAAGAATTGGTTGCATAAGTTTATTTTTTGTACTACACTACTATTGTTCATACTTTTGACCTATATCTTACTATGCTTTTTACAGATTCGGTTTATGTCGGCGTGGATTTTTCGGCAAGGCATCAGGTCTTGACTTATGCCGTATTGGATCGTGACTTAAGCCTGGTTACACTGGCAAGTGCAAAATCAGACGATGTGCTGGCGTTTCTAGGCGGACAAAAATCGGTGCTGGTTGCAGTCAACTCTCCGCTGCATGTTAATCGCGGCGTGGTTGGAAAAAATCTTCCGTCCGCAGGCCCATCAGCGCGGAACGCAAAGATGCGGCTTGCGGAGTACGAATTGCGCTGGCGGGGCATCGCCGTCAGGGGAACAGATGCCAAAGAATCGCTGTGCCCGGCGGGGGTCCGCGCTGGATTCGCTTTCTATAAAAAATTGACCAAACTGAGGTTCGAATCCTATCCTGATGAAAATAAGCCGCATCAATATCTGGAAACGAATTCTCATGCAGACTTTTGTGCTCTGCTTGGTGCGCGTCCGCTTCCAAGATCAAGGTTGGAGGGGCGCTTGCAGCGTGAATTGTTGTTGTACGAACTTCAGCTAAAAATCCATGATCCGATGGATTTCTTTGAAGAGATCACGCGCCACAAGTTGTTGAACGGACTTTTGCCTTTGGAGCTTGTGCATTCATCTGCCCAATTGGATGCGATGGTCGCTGCGTACACGGCGTGGTTGGTTGCGGAAAAGCCGGGCGGTTTTGCGCAAGTCGGAAACTTACAAGAGGGATTCATTACATTGCCCGTCTCGGCGTTGAAGGAAAAATATTAGTTCACGAATCACTCCTCTTCCTCGCCCGGATCGGGTAAAGCCTCGACAAGGTGTTCTTCCAGTTTGCCAACGCGTTGGAGCAATTCTTCGATCTCGACCTCAGCCTTGAGATTGACACGATAATCCAACTCGCTGCGGACTCTGTCTTTCGTGTCCTGCCGGTTTTGACTCATCATAATGACGGGCGCTTGAATCGCTGCCAGCATGGACAAAAACAAGTTAAGTAGGATGAACGGATAGGGGTCCCAGCGATTTTGCAGGGTGGTGTTCAAAATTATGTAAGTGACCATGACCACGCCAAAAAAGATGACAAATCCCCACGAACCGCCAAAGCGGGCTACACTGTCGGCCAGGCTTTCACCGAAGGTTTCCTGCTCGTCGATTTGCTCGTTGGGGTTGCGTGCCACGCGGGTTCGCATCAAATCGTGCGCGGTGCGTAATTGTTTTTCGACGATGGTGATCATGTCGAGGCCCGCCAGCGGTTTTGTTCTCAATAGTGTCGTGATGTCGTTGCGGTCGATTTCGATGGCGGTTGTATCTTCCATCGCCACCGCGGTGGTCTGGTGATTTTCTTCCGCCAGCAGCGATGACATTCCGCAAATGCCGCCATCTTCAACTACATCGACAATAATCTCCTCTTTATTGGCGTCCTGAATACTAACATGTACGCTTCCTTTCTGGATGACATACGCCAGCCCTCCCGGATTTCCGAACTTGAAAATGATTTCCCCTTTTTTGAACTCTTTTACAGATACTTGCTTCGCAAGTACTTGCCGTTCTTCGGCGTCCAGTAATTCAAAGATTGGGACTTCGTTAAAAATATCGGGACTAATCATGGCTGGCTCCTCGTAGCGAAACAGAATGGCTTGACGAAAAAAATTATACTTGACAGTGTTCTGAAGGTCGATTCTTTCGAGTGGTAAAATAGACTTCAAGGAGAACAACCATGGCTGACTTGCAGACGCGATCCATCAACACGATACGATTTCTTTCCGCCGACGCGGTGCAGAAAGCAAATTCCGGTCACCCTGGGCTTCCAATGGGCGCGGCCGCAATGGCTTTTGCCTTGTGGACGCGCCATCTGCGCCACAACCCGCGCAACCCCAAATGGGCGGGACGCGACCGATTCGTTTTGTCCGGCGGGCACGGCTCGATGCTGTTGTATTCACTGTTACATTTAACCGGCTATAACCTTTCAGTGGATGAAATCAAGAGCTTTCGTCAGTGGGGAAGTAAAACGCCGGGTCACCCCGAATATGATTTGACAGCTGGTGTGGAAACGACAACCGGTCCATTGGGGCAGGGTTTCGCAACTGGCGTAGGCATGGCGATTGCGCAGGCGCACCTTGCCGCAACATATTCGTGGGAGTTGTTCGATCATTATGTTTATGCCATCGTTACCGATGGCGATCTGATGGAAGGCGTTGCATCCGAAGCGGCCTCCCTGGCGGGACATTTGCAATTAGGACGCTTGATTTATCTTTATGACAATAATCACATCTCGATTGACGGCTCCACCAATTTAGCCTTTACCGAAGATCGCGCGGCGCGTTTCGAAGCCTATGGCTGGCATGTCCAGAAAGTGGATGACGGCAATGACGTCGAAGCCATTGACCGCGCCATCCAAAATGCTAAAGCTGATCCGCGTCCATCCATCATCATGTGCCACACACATATTGGATTTGGTGCGCCGCATAAACAGGATACATCCGCGGCGCACGGCGCGCCGCTTGGCGACGAAGAATTGGATGCTGCCAAAAAGAATTTGGATTGGCCGTTGGAGCCGCGCTTCTATATTCCTGAAGATGTACTGGCGTTCTTTCGGCAAGCCGTCGAACGCGGCGCAGCATTCGAGAATGAGTGGAATCGAAAGTTCGCCAAATACAAGGATGCCAACCCTGAAAAAGGAGCCGAGCTTGAAAGAAGACTGGCAGGGAAATTACCAAGGGATTGGAAATCTGCGCTGCCGACCTTTGCCGTTGAACCAAAAGGGATGGCGACGCGTTCGGCGTCAGGGAAAGTAATCAATGCGCTGGCGGCAAAGCTTCCTGAACTTATTGGCGGTTCGGCGGATTTGGCGCCATCCAACAATACGAAAATCGATGGCAGTCCGGATTTTGAAAAAGAAAGTTATCAGGGACGCAATTTTCATTTTGGTGTGCGCGAACACGCCATGGGCGCGGCCTTGAATGGAATGAATCTTTATGGCGGCGTGATTGCCTATGGCGGAACGTTTCTCGTCTTCTCTGATTACATGAAGCCTGCGATTCGAATCGCAGGCTTCATGTAATCAGAGAAGACGAGAAACGTTCCGCCATAGGCAATCACGCCGCCATAAAGATTCATTCCATTCAAGGCCGCGCCCATGGCGTGTTCGCGCACACCAAAATGAAAATTGCGTCCCTGATAACTTTCTTTTTCAAAATCCGGACTGCCATCGATTTTCGTATTGTTGGATGGCGCCAAATCCGCCGAACCGCCAATAAGTTCAGGAAGCTTTGCCGCCAGCGCATTGATTACTTTCCCTGACGCCGAACGCGTCGCCATCCCTTTTGGTTCAACGGCAAAGGTCGGCAGCGCAGATTTCCAATCCCTTGGTAATTTCCCTGCCAGTCTTCTTTCAAGCTCGGCTCCTTTTTCAGGGTTGGCATCCTTGTATTTGGCGAACTTTCGATTCCACTCATTCTCGAATGCTGCGCCGCGTTCGACGGCTTGCCGAAAGAACGCCAGTACATCTTCAGGAATATAGAAGCGCGGCTCCAACGGCCAATCCAAATTCTTTTTGGCAGCATCCAATTCTTCGTCGCCAAGCGGCGCGCCGTGCGCCGCGGATGTATCCTGTTTATGCGGCGCACCAAATCCAATATGTGTGTGGCACATGATGATGGATGGACGCGGATCAGCTTTAGCATTTTGGATGGCGCGGTCAATGGCTTCGACGTCATTGCCGTCATCCACTTTCTGGACATGCCAGCCATAGGCTTCGAAACGCGCCGCGCGATCTTCGGTAAAGGCTAAATTGGTGGAGCCGTCAATCGAGATGTGATTATTGTCATAAAGATAAATCAAGCGTCCTAATTGCAAATGTCCCGCCAGGGAGGCCGCTTCGGATGCAACGCCTTCCATCAGATCGCCATCGGTAACGATGGCATAAACATAATGATCGAACAACTCCCACGAATATGTTGCGGCAAGGTGCGCCTGCGCAATCGCCATGCCTACGCCAGTTGCGAAACCCTGCCCCAATGGACCGGTTGTCGTTTCCACACCAGCTGTCAAATCATATTCGGGGTGACCCGGCGTTTTACTTCCCCACTGACGAAAGCTCTTGATTTCATCCACTGAAAGGTTATAGCCGGTTAAATGTAACAGTGAATACAACAGCATCGAGCCGTGCCCGCCGGACAAAACGAATCGGTCGCGTCCCGCCCATTTGGGGTTGCGCGGGTTGTGGCGCAGATGGCGCGTCCACAAGGCAAAAGCCATTGCGGCCGCGCCCATTGGAAGCCCAGGGTGACCGGAATTTGCTTTCTGCACCGCGTCGGCGGAAAGAAATCGTATCGTGTTGATGGATCGCGTCTGCAAGTCAGCCATGGTTGTTCTCCTTGAAGTCTATTTTACCACTCGAAAGAATCGACCTTCAGAACACTGTCAAGTATAATTTTTTTCGTCAAGCCATTCTGTTTCGCTACGAGGAGCCAGCCATGATTAGTCCCGATATTTTTAACGAAGTCCCAATCTTTGAATTACTGGACGCCGAAGAACGGCAAGTACTTGCGAAGCAAGTATCTGTAAAAGAGTTCAAAAAAGGGGAAATCATTTTCAAGTTCGGAAATCCGGGAGGGCTGGCGTATGTCATCCAGAAAGGAAGCGTACATGTTAGTATTCAGGACGCCAATAAAGAGGAGATTATTGTCGATGTAGTTGAAGATGGCGGCATTTGCGGAATGTCATCGCTGCTGGCGGAAGAAAATCACCAGACCACCGCGGTGGCGATGGAAGATACAACCGCCATCGAAATCGACCGCAACGACATCACGACACTATTGAGAACAAAACCGCTGGCGGGCCTCGACATGATCACCATCGTCGAAAAACAATTACGCACCGCGCACGATTTGATGCGAACCCGCGTGGCACGCAACCCCAACGAGCAAATCGACGAGCAGGAAACCTTCGGTGAAAGCCTGGCCGACAGTGTAGCCCGCTTTGGCGGTTCGTGGGGATTTGTCATCTTTTTTGGCGTGGTCATGGTCACTTACATAATTTTGAACACCACCCTGCAAAATCGCTGGGACCCCTATCCGTTCATCCTACTTAACTTGTTTTTGTCCATGCTGGCAGCGATTCAAGCGCCCGTCATTATGATGAGTCAAAACCGGCAGGACACGAAAGACAGAGTCCGCAGCGAGTTGGATTATCGTGTCAATCTCAAGGCTGAGGTCGAGATCGAAGAATTGCTCCAACGCGTTGGCAAACTGGAAGAACACCTTGTCGAGGCTTTACCCGATCCGGGCGAGGAAGAGGAGTGATTCGTGAACTAATATTTTTCCTTCAACGCCGAGACGGGCAATGTAATGAATCCCTCTTGTAAGTTTCCGACTTGCGCAAAACCGCCCGGCTTTTCCGCAACCAACCACGCCGTGTACGCAGCGACCATCGCATCCAATTGGGCAGATGAATGCACAAGCTCCAAAGGCAAAAGTCCGTTCAACAACTTGTGGCGCGTGATCTCTTCAAAGAAATCCATCGGATCATGGATTTTTAGCTGAAGTTCGTACAACAACAATTCACGCTGCAAGCGCCCCTCCAACCTTGATCTTGGAAGCGGACGCGCACCAAGCAGAGCACAAAAGTCTGCATGAGAATTCGTTTCCAGATATTGATGCGGCTTATTTTCATCAGGATAGGATTCGAACCTCAGTTTGGTCAATTTTTTATAGAAAGCGAATCCAGCGCGGACCCCCGCCGGGCACAGCGATTCTTTGGCATCTGTTCCCCTGACGGCGATGCCCCGCCAGCGCAATTCGTACTCCGCAAGCCGCATCTTTGCGTTCCGCGCTGATGGGCCTGCGGACGGAAGATTTTTTCCAACCACGCCGCGATTAACATGCAGCGGAGAGTTGACTGCAACCAGCACCGATTTTTGTCCGCCTAGAAACGCCAGCACATCGTCTGATTTTGCACTTGCCAGTGTAACCAGGCTTAAGTCACGATCCAATACGGCATAAGTCAAGACCTGATGCCTTGCCGAAAAATCCACGCCGACATAAACCGAATCTGTAAAAAGCATAGTAAGATATAGGTCAAAAGTATGAACAATAGTAGTGTAGTACAAAAAATAAACTTATGCAACCAATTCTTCGACGCTCTCTCTATGTAATCGTTTTGCTTGCCGGCCTCGTTTGGATCTTCGCCAGCGCCGACAAAACCAACTCTGCCACCGCTGGACACATTCCCGCTCCGCAAAAAGGATTTCTGGCCCCCGAGTTCAAACTCCAAACCGCCGATGGGCAGACTGTCGCATTATCAGATTATCGTGGCAAAGCCGTGCTGGTCAATCTATGGGCAACATGGTGTCCACCCTGCCGGGCCGAAATGCCGACCATCGAAAAGGTATACCAGGATTATAAAGACCAGGGACTGATAGTGCTTGGAGTAAATGCCACCAATCAAGATGATCCCACTGCCGTTGCGCCGTTTATAAAGCAATACAGCATTACCTTCCCTATCCTGCTCGATGTCAACGGTGAGGCATCCTCTCTCTATGAATTGCGCTCTTTGCCAACATCATTCTTCATTGGGCGCGACGGCATCATCAAGGAGGTCGTTGTTGGCGGACCAATGTCTGAAGCATTGCTGCGCACAAACGTCGAAGAAATTCTCAAATGAACAATATACTGGTCCTATTCCAAAATGTCTTTGCGCCGCCGCGCGACCTGATCCTGATCATCCTTGCAGCATGGATCGGCCTGACCATATCGGAGCGACACGCAACACGTCTTCGCGTGAATCTCGATGCACTAAGCAATCTCTTGTTTATCGGCGTCATTGCCTTTGTTATTGGCGGACGCTTACTTTACGCCCTCGAGAATTTAGCCGTTTTTGCGCAAAGTCCTTCGAGTATCTTTTCCCTGAACACCGCCTTATTCGACCAATGGGGCGGACTGGCCATTGCTGTCATCGCAGGATTTGTGTACGGGCAGCGCGTTCACCTGCCTTTCTGGCGTTCGCTCGATGCGCTGACTCCCCTTCTTGCTATGGTGGCAATCGGGATTGCGTTCTCACATTTGGCATCTGGACAGGCGTTCGGCAAAGAGACCACCGTTCCTTGGGCCATTCACGAATGGGGCGCGTGGCGGCACCCAACCCAAGCCTATGAAATCATTGCATCGATTCTGGTTCTAGTCTTGGTTTTGATTCCAAAAACAATCCAGGCACCGGGCATTGAATTTCTCTCGTTCGCTGCATTGACCTCCGCCAGCCGACTCATCATCGAAGGTTTTCGCGGCGACAGCACCTTGATCCTCGGGGGTTTGCGCGCCGCGCAAATTGTGGCGTGGTGCGTCCTGCTACTTGCGCTGATCGGCTTGGAGTACCGAAGAAAATCTGAGCAAGCGAAAGTTGGTAAATAAATAAAAGAACACAGGCTCAACAACCTGTGTTCTTTTATATAAACTTACCGATCTACACTTATCCGATTTCCGGTTCAATCAAACCATAGGAACCATCACGCCGCCGATACAACACGTTGATCTTGCTGGTCTCGGCGTTGTAGAAGATGAAGAAGTTGTTGTGGCCGAGCAATTCCATTTGTTCAACGGCCTCCAGTTCATTCATTGGCAGGATGCGGAATTGCTTACGCTTGGCAATCAGCGGGGGCAGTTCGCCCGTATCATCTACAGGTGTAACATCCCCTTCCACCTCGCGGGCTGAACGGCCATCGCCGCGGCCATGATAATGTTTGCCCTTGTAACGTTCAATTTGACGCTGTAACTTATCGACAGCAGAATCGAACGCAACCAGGGCTTCGTCGGCACGCTCCTCCGTGCGGAGTAAAAGCCCCTTGCCTCGCACTGTGATCTGAGCCACATTACGATCTACGGCATTACGCGCAGACTTGTGATTGGTCAATTCCACGCGTGCCTCTTCAATGGCGGGTAAATAATGATCCAGTTTTCCTGCCTTCTTCTCAACATGATTCTTGATACGATCGGTCATTCTTATGTTTCGCGTTTGAATATCCACTTGAATTGTCATACAAGCCTCCTATTAGGATAGAGTTATAACGAACTGTTCAAACACTACTCAAGCCATGACGTGTCAAAGCACGTGCCACGGTCAAAGTAAAAACATCCTGCGCACCGGCAGCATAAAGCGCCTCAGCACAAGACGAAAGGGTGGATCCCGTTGTAGCAACATCATCCATCAATAAAACGATTCGGCCATTTACACGCGTCCCCTGTGCCTGAAATGCTCCGCTAACGTTCGCGCGACGCTCTGCCTTTCCCAACCCAACCTGGGTTTGTGTTTCTCGTACCCGGATCAAAGCATCAGGAGCGAAGGTTATTGCAGTCGCTAAAGCAAGTGGACGCGCGATCAAGCTAACCTGATTATAACCCCGTTCCTGCATCCGCTTCCTACCAAGTGGCACGGGGACAATCATGTTAAACGGCCAATTCAAGTTCACAACAAATTCCAATAACTGCGCAGCCAGCGCATCGCCGAGTCCCATATCACGACGATATTTGAGCTTATGCAATGCGTTGCGCACCGGCGCGTCGAACACGGCCCAGGAGCGGAGAATACGAAATCGAGGCCGCGCCCGCTTACAGTCCGCGCACAGACCCGGAACGTCTATTGAGATTCCACAAATATCACAAACAGGTTCTATAGGTTTGGGAACGTTTCGCTGGCAATCCCCGCACCAGCGCGAGCCTGGCTTTCCACATCCGCCGCAAGTTGGAGGATAAATTAAATCCAAACTACGCCAAGCAAGCCTATATAAAGAATACGCCAAGGAAATGGCCATTTAGAAAGTTTATCTGAAGATTGAATGTTGAATCTGTATACCAGCCGGAACCAGCAAAATAATGAAGATCGAAGGAAAAGTAAGAAATGCCATCGGGATGAGCATTTTAATGGGTGCCTGATGCGCCTCTTCTTCCGCACGCTGGCGACGTTTCACCCGCATTTGATCAGACTGGATGCGCAGCACCTTTGCCAGGCTCACACCCAGAATTTCGCTTTGAATAACTGCTGCCACAAAGCTGGTCATCTCAGGAATATCAAT
>JBJKOR010000650.1:0-3212 GCA_046707185.1 Anaerolineales bacterium
GGCGATACGGTAGCCGAGTTTCTCAAATGCGCGTACGGCGTCGCGATGGCGGATGCCGGGGATTTTCGGCATGTCAAACTGTCACTTCGGTCAATGTTCCGGTTTCGCGTTCAGCTTCACGGCGGGCGTCTTCCTCGGCCACTTCCAACCAGAGCTGAATGGCTTCACGGATGTTGGTGAGCGCGTCCTTCTCCGTTTTCCCCTGGCTCCAGCAGCCGGGTAGAGCCGGGCAGCCGACGGCGAAACCTTCATCCGATTTGATGAGAATCACCGGATATTTCATACCAACAGGATAGCCGGAATTCTTTTTCTTTCAAGTCGGTTTGGTGCTTTATCAATGCCTGACTTCAACCCTGCCACCCGCATCGCCGCAGTAAAATCAGCGTTGATTCCTTCCAAGGTATAGATTGTTGCAAAAGTAGTCGCATATAATAGTGGGATGAGGTAAGTTGCGGGCATGAAGCATGGAAACAAGCCAAAGCCTGCACCGAAGCGCAAGCCAACGGCGGTCGAGCAAGCGCGTTACCAAAAGCGGAAGATGGCCGTCTCTGCGGTCCAGCAAGGAGAGAAAGCGACGGTAGTGGCCCGAGTGTTCAATGTGCCCCAGCGCACCCTCTTTTATTGGCTGGAACTCTATCGGCACGGGGGCCATCACGCCTTGCGCGAAGCCAAACGTTCCGGACGACCGCGGAAAGTCAACGCTGGGGTGTTGCAATGGCTTTACCAGGCCATCACGTTGGGGGATCCCCGCCAATATCAATTTGAGTATTGCCTGTGGACCCTGGGGATCATTCGAGCGATGCTCAAACGGTTCCAAGGGATCGAATTGAGCAAGAGTGGGGTGAGCCGATTGCTGCGGCATTTGGGGTTGAGTGCGCAAGTGCCCAAATACAAGAGCTACCGGCAGGACCCCCAAAAACTGCGGCGTTATTTGCGGCAAACCTTTCCCCAAGTGGTGCGGGAAGCCCGGCGGACCGGGGCGATCATTTACTTTGTGGATGAGGCGGCGATTCGGGCCGATGCGCACCGTGGCACCACTTGGGCGCCGGTGGGGCAGACCCCGGTGGTGGAGGACAGCGGGGATCGATTTGGCCTGCGAATGATTAGTGCGGTTAGTCCTCGCGGCGATTTGAAGTTTGCGACCTTTGAAGGCCGCATGACCAGTCGGCGATTCGTGGACTTTCTCAAAAAACTGCGGGCCGACACCGGAAGGCCGATTATTGTGATCGCTGACAATGCGACGTATCATAAAGATGGATGGGCCCGGCGCTACCAAGAGGCGACCCCCGAAGGCATTCGCGTGGAGCGGCTGCCGGCTTACTCGCCCGAACTCAATCCCGATGAACAAGTCTGGAATCATTTGAAGGCCCGATTGGGTAAGTTATATATCGAGTCCAAGGAACAGATGAAGCGACTGGCCAAAGCCACCTTACTCTCGATCCAACGAAATGTAGAGTTGGTCTTGTCGTTCTTCAAATTGAAAGACACCCAGTACGCGGCAAATACTGTCTGAGAATTATGCAACTACTTATGCAACGATCTATAATGTGGATAAAGCGCGGCAAAATCAAACCACATTCACCAGCCGAAAGCTCGGAAGAACAGGGGGAATATGCGGTAGTCACAAACGGTATCTCTTTTACCGCCAGCAGGTTACGCATTGATAAAATGCCAAACGCTTACTTGGCCAGTGCCGTTAATGCACTCACCGGGCCAAAATGCGATAAAAACGCTTAGTCGTTGAAATCGGTTCGGTTAGGGTCTCAAGCGTATCGTCCCCCGTAAAAGGGTTGCCCAGATTCGACCAACTTTCGTGGGATAGTGCGTTTTTAGACTGGAGTTGATAACTATGCCACGACTCGGTCGGGAAGGTAATGGCAATGTTTGTCCTGGTGCTATCCAAGCGGGTGCTCACGCTGAATTTTGGATTCTGCCAAAGATCGTCCGCGTATGCCGTGGCGACTGGACTGGCAACCGCGTTACCGCTGCCATTAACGATATGAGTGATTTCGCTGGTCCCCCCGCCGGAGGTATTCCCGGCAATATAGACATCCATCATGTGATGCAGATTCACCTGCTGGGAATTGGTTGGCGTCTCAATGGCGTTGAAGCAGCTTATATTGACGGAGTTTATGAACACAGCGTAAACGCCCAGTCCGTAGGCCTCGTGACGGGTCACATCATCTGCAACTTTGTAGGACGCATAACCATCTACGCCCGGGGCTTCAGACCAAAGGTTTTGAGCAGGCGGATCATAAGGCAATTCGGACTGGTAGAAATAATCCCGTCCGCCATTGCCATTCCACAAGGTTTGATACTGCTGGTGATGTTCGACAAAGAGGCCGTAGATGGTGACATCATTGCCGTTTACCACCAGGCCGTGGACGCTCACATTTCGATTCCACCCCACGCCCGTGCCATGATCCGCCCGCCACAGCCAGAGATTGTCGCCGATGACATCATTGGCATTGATGGTTACACAGTTGCTCGTCATGCCGGCAAATTCCCCGCCTACCCGGCAGCAAATGTCGTAAAGGCAAATGGGATCCGCCGAATGATCAACGGAATTAGTCGTTGCTCCCACCTCCAACAACGAGGGTGATACAGTGGCACCCGCGTCAAAGATAATGCCCGATACTTTAACACCATTGACATCAGAAATGACCATGGCTGGATTTCGATTGGTGGGGATCAGCGTCGGGAAACCCAGCCCGAGGATGATCGTGCCGGGTTGCGTCACCCGGATGCTGTTGGTCAAATGATAAATCCCCGGGGTTAATATCAAGTCCATCCCCGAATTCAGCGCAGCATTGATACTTCCGGCATTATCCGCCTGCGGGTGGGCCAGATAGAAGCGGCTGATGCGCACCGAAACTCCGGGCGTAAGGCCGTTGGCCCACGTGCTGCCCAAGCTGTTGGTTTCGAGGCTTGGCACCTTGACAAAAACATTGGTGTCGGCCTCCACGTACAAATACGGCGCCTCGCGAATCAACGGAGTGTTGGTGATGACGGTGTACGGGTAACCCGGCCAGTTCCCGGAAGGAGGATTGGAATCACCCACAAACACCATATTCCAATTTCCGCCGATCCACTTTCCCCAAACGTCGTTGCGGGAAAGCCATTGTTGCTGGGACAGGGAATTGACGGTGCCATCCACCCAGGAGTCTGCCAGAAAGCCGCCACTCGAGTAGGCCCCGTTGTTGGTGTTCGCC
>JBJKOR010000651.1:0-7490 GCA_046707185.1 Anaerolineales bacterium
ATCTCCGCGGGCTTCAAGTGGAGAAAGTCTGTGTGACGTACGAGCAATAGAACTGCATCCGAACCTTTGAGCACGTCTTCGAGATTGGATGCCATGTGAACGCCTTCGATAGCAGCGTTTGGTTTGAACGGTTCCCAAGCTTTGACCTGCGC
Organism: Anaerolineales bacterium; assembly: GCA_046707185.1. Classification (GTDB taxonomy): domain Bacteria; phylum Chloroflexota; class Anaerolineae; order Anaerolineales; family Villigracilaceae; genus Fen-1038. The sequence goes on from JBJKOR010000651.1 coordinate 153, forward strand.
ACCTGCCTCTTGAAGCAAGTGAACAACTTCCACTGCCGGACTTTCGCGCAGATCATCCACATTGGGTTTGTAGGCAAGGCCCAAAGCGGCGATGCGTTTTCCTTCCAATGAACCCAGTGCTCGTTTGACAACGCTGACAACATAATCCGGCTGCGAGTCGTTGACTTTGCGCGAATTGTAGATCAACGGAGTCAGCTCCGGCGCGGACTCGACGAAGAACCACGGATCCACGCTGATGCAATGTCCGCCGACGCCCGGGCCGGGGTTTAAAATCTTGACGCGCGGATGGTGATTGGCCAGCGAGATCGCTTCCCAAACATCGACGCCGAATTTATCGGCGAGGCGCGCAAATTCGTTGGCGATGGCAATGTTGACATCGCGATACGTGTTTTCCATCAGCTTGACCATTTCTGCTGTGGTCGCGTCGGTTTGGATGATCTCGCCTTTGACGAAAATGGAATAAAGGTCGGCGCCCGCTTGGGCGGATTCCGGCGTCACACCGCCGATCACGCGCGCATTCTCGATCAACTCTCGCAGGATTTGTCCCGGCAGGACGCGTTCGGGAGAATAGGCCAAATAGAAGTCGCGACCCGCTTGAAGTCCGGAGCGAGCGAGGATTGGTGCCACGAGGTCGATCGTGGTGCGCGGCGGCGATGTCGATTCCAGAACAACGAGATTGCCTTTTCGCAAATGTGGAACGATGGCTTCGATCGCAGAAGTGACCGCGCCCATATCAGCCAATTTGAATTTTTCTCCATTGTATTTGCCAAACTTGTCGTGATGGAACGGCGTGGGCACAGCGATGATGAACGCCTCAGCTTCTTCGGGCTGGGTCGAGACCTTGAAATTTCCCGATGTCAACGCGGCTTTGACGGTGTCACGCAGGCCCGGCTCGTAAATATGGATTTCGCCGCGTCGCAGCGTTTCGATGATGTGGTCATTTACATCCACGCCGAGCACATTGACACCGTGTGCGGCAAAAGTGGAAGCGATTGGCAGGCCGATATAACCCAAGCCTAGAATACATATTTTCTTGAAGTTCAAATGGAATCTCCTTCATCACCTAACCCTACCTGCCTCCGGCATCCTCCCCCTGCCTCTCCATGTGGGAAAGGAAAGGGAAGATAAAGGTGGAGATAAGCGAGGTCTTCATTATACACTGCATGGCTTTGCATCTTTGTCGTATAATTCTCGTAGGTCAAATAGCAATTAGTCCGATAAGGAGAATAATATGAATCCCGCCAGTTCCGTACTTCTATGTATTGTCGCCGCTATAGTGGTGGTGGTCGTCATCCTTCTCGTCAATGCCATTCGCATTGTGCGCGAGTATCAGCGCCTGGTAGTATTTCGTCTTGGGCGCGTATTGAGCGCGCCGAGAGGCCCTGGGATCGTCCTGCTCATCCCGATCATCGACCGCCCTGTGACCGTTGACTTGCGCGAGCAAATCCGCGAAGTGCCGCATCAGGTTTCCATTACCAAGGATAACGCCCCGATTTCGATTGACTTCCTTTGGTACTTCAAAGTCATCGAACCGACTTCGAGCGTGGTGGCAGTGGGTAACTTCGAACTCTCCGCCGCCGGCATGGCGACGACCACCCTGCGTTCCGTGATCGGCGGTATCGCCCTCGACGATGTCCTTTCCCAACGCGAGAACATCAATACCACGTTGAGGACGAAGCTGGATGAAGTTACCGAACGCTGGGGTGTCAAGGTGACCAATGTGGAAATCCGCGAGATCATCCCGCCCAAAGAAGTTCAGGATGCGATGAACCGCCAGATGACTGCCGAGCGCATTCGCCGCGCAGTCGTAACTGAGTCGACGGGTACGCGCGAAGCGGCCATCAACGTGGCAGAAGGTGAGAAGCAGTCCGCCATCTTGAAAGCGGAAGGCCAGAAGCAGGCTAATATTTTGCAGGCCGAAGGAGAACGCCAGGCGCAGGCATTACGCGCCCAAGGTTATGCGGATGCGTTGAATAATATCTTTGCCGCGGCAAAGCTGATCGACCAAAAGACGATGACCCTGCAATATTTCGATACCTTGAAGAACCTTGGTCAGGGCGCCTCGACCAAGTACATCTTCCCGATGGAATTCACCAGCATGATCGAGACATTCCTGAAGAGCAAAGACCAGTAGCAAACTACTTCAAGTGATACAATCAAAGCCTCGCCACAGCGCGGGGCTTTTTATTATATGGAAATAACAACCGCCTCCTTCCTGGATATAAACGCCCTCAACAAACTGGAACATGCCTGCTTCGAGAAGGACGCCTGGCCGTTCCTTGATCTTGTGGCGGTGCTGACATTTCCGGATGTGATTCGCCTAAAGGCTGTGGATGAACACGGAAGGATGATCGGCTTTGTGGCCGGCGACCCACGTCCCTCGGAGGGATTCTCGTGGATCGCCACTATCGGCGTTCTTCCGGAGTTTCGCAGGCGCGGCATTGGCCGCGACTTGCTGCACGCCTGCGAGGCGCAACTCAAGACCTCGCGCGTGCGCTTGTCGGTGCGTGCCTCCAATGACGGCGCCATCAAACTCTATGAGCGGGAAGGATACCACCGCATGGACGTCTGGCAATCGTATTACAACGATGGGGAAGCCGCCATCGTTATGGAGAAATTGCGAGGACTATAATTGTTATTATGTTTGTCGATCAGCTTGCTTCGCCGGAACTCATTCAATCTACGAATCGACTCCACCAGTTCGTAGCGGATTTAAATCAGCAGTCACGCATCGCTGTAGATACCGAATCCAACAGTTTGCATGCCTATCGTGAACGTGTCTGCCTTATCCAGTTTTCCACGCCCTTGACCGATTATCTCGTGGATCCACTCGCCCTCGACGATCTGGGTGTATTAGGCTCCATCTTTGCCGATCCCAAAATCGAAAAAGTCTTTCACGCTGCGGAATATGATTTGCTTTGCCTGCGCCGCGACTACGGATTCAAGTTCGAGAATCTTTTCGATACCATGCAGGCCGGGCGCATCCTGGGACGCAGGCTGGCGGGGCTTGACCGTTTGATCGAAGAGAAATTCAATATCAAAGTAAACAAACGATTCCAAAAGGCGGATTGGGGCGCGCGTCCGCTCTCGCGTGACCTTATGCTTTATGCCCGCCTCGATACGCATTTTCTCCTCCCGTTGCGTGACATGCTCAAGACCGAACTCGAAGAGAAAGGACTCTGGCCTCTGGCTCAGGAAGATTTCCGGATGGCTTGCCGCGCGAACAGTGCCAAGCCCAAAGCGGAATTGCCAGGCTGGTCGCGTTTCAGCAACCGCAAGGATTTGACTTTGCGTGACCTGACGGTGTTGAATGAATTACTGGTCTTCCGCGAACAAATTGCGGCGCGCCTTGACCGCCCGCCTTTCAAAGTTCTTGAAGATAGTCGTTTGCTCGAGATTGCCAAAACGAGGCCGTCCACAGTCGAGGAGCTTGAAGTCGAATTGACTTCGAGGCAGATTCAGAATTGGGGCAAGCCGGTTCTCGAAGCGATTCAGCGCGGGATGAAGAATCCGCCGGTAAAACGGCAGCCGCCCGAACGTCCGGATGAGGCGTATCTCAAACGCTTGGATAAATTGAAGAGATGGCGCAAGAAAGTCGCGGCAGCGATGAATGTCGAATCTGATGTCGTGCTGCCGCGCGCCCTGCTCGTTGCAGTGGCGGAGCGCGGGCCGCAGTCCATCGAAAAAGTGATGGAATATTCTCCCTGGCGGAGGGAACATTTTGGTGCACAAATCCTAAAAGTGCTTGGAGGCTAGAATGCGAATCCATTTTCACGGCGCGGCACAAACGGTGACCGGCTCACAACATTTGTTGGAAATCAACGGTGCAACTTTGCTGCTCGAGTGCGGCTTGTATCAAGGACATCGCGCGGAAACGTATTTTCGGAACCGCAACTTTTCTTATGATCCGCGCAAGATCGACGCGGTAATTCTTTCCCATGCTCATATCGATCACAGCGGCAACCTGCCGCATTTGATCAAGAACGGTTATACGGGGCCGATCTATGCCACGCATGCCACGGCTGATTTGGCCGATGTGATGCTGCGCGACTCGGGACATATTCAGGAAGCCGATGCGGAGTTCGTCAATAAAAAGGAATCGCGCCATGGCGGCAAACATGTCGAGCCGCTTTATACCGAGGCGGATGCCGAACAAGTGGGTGAGCATTTCAGGCCGATGCATTATGGAGAGCCTTTCGAACCGGTTCCCGGCGTAACGGTTCGTTTTTGGGATGCGGGACATATTCTCGGCTCGGCGGGCGTTTCGTTGGACATCCAGGAGAGAGGCAGGAAGTTCCGCTTTTGGTTTTCGGGCGATATTGGCCGCCTTAATTTGCCGCTGCTGCGTGACCCGATCTTGCCGCAAGAGGCAGATTATCTCTTGATGGAATCGACTTATGGCGATAAATTGCACGATGATCCGCGCCTGGCTTTCGAGGAGTTTCGCAATGTGGTCTCGGATACGATCGAGCGCGGCGGGAAGATTATTATCCCGTCTTTTGCCGTTGGTCGAACACAGGAATTGGTCTTCTATTTGAATGAAATGATGAGCGATGGCGTTCGGCCCATCCCCGTCTATGTGGATAGCCCGCTGGCAGTTCACGCTTCGGATATTTTTCGCGCACATCCGGAATGTCTCGATAAAGAAACACATGAATTTATTCTAAAGGAAAAACACCCTGCGCTGGATTTCAAGCAATTAACCTATATTCATTCAGTCGATGAATCGAAGGCTTTGAATGAGCGCAAAGTCCCGATGATTATCATCTCCGCTTCCGGCATGGCGGAGGCGGGACGCATCCTGCATCATTTGCGGAATAACATCAGCGATCCGAGAAACACGATTCTCATTGTCGGTTGGACTGCGCCTGATACGTTGGGCCGCCGCCTTGCCGATCGCGAGAAGCGCGTCCGGATTTTTGGCGAGCCGTACGAGGTCAAGGCGCGTGTCGAGACGATTGGTGGGCTATCCGGCCACGCGGGCCAGGATATGCTGATCAAATATGCGTCGGCGGTAAAAACGCAGGTCAGGAAAATCTTTTTGGTGCATGGTGAGCCCAAGTCTGCGACGGTATTGATGGATAAGTTCAAAGAGCGCGGATTGAAGGAAGTCTATTATCCCGAATTGCATTCCGTTGCTGAAATCTGAGATATAATCCTGCCGCCTGCCATGTTGCCTGACACTTGACACATGGTACTTGATGCTTTTGGAGAGGTGCCAGAGTGGTTGAATGGGACGGTCTCGAAAACCGTTGTGGTCCTTGTGGCCACCGTGGGTTCGAATCCCACCCTCTCCGCCAATATAAAGACCCTAAAGGTTTCTGCTCCTTCGGAGTGCTTCGCGAAAACCTTTAGGGTCTGACATTATTAATGGTAAGATTCATTCGATGCAACTCAACCTCGCCCTTGCCCAAATTGCAACCAAACTAGGAAATGTTCCGGCCAACCTGGAAAAGCATCTGGACTACATCGAGCAGGCCCAAGCCCGGAAAGCGGACCTGATTGTATTTCCCGAACTTTCGCTCACCGGATACGTTTTGCAGGATTTGGCTTCCATGATCGCCCACAAACCTACAGAGGATGATCCGGTTTTTAAGCCGCTTCTGGATGCGAGCCGAAACCTCGACATTGTCGTTGGCTTTGTGGACGAAGATGCCCGTCACCGCTTTTACATTGCCTCTGCTTATCTCTCAGAGGGAAGAGCGGTTCACGTTCATCATAAAGTCTATCTGCCCACCTACGCCTTGTTCGATGAAGGCCGTTTTTTTGCGCACGGGGATTCGATCCGCGCCTTCGATACGCGCTTTGGAAGAATGGGCATGCTGATCTGTGAAGATTTCTGGCATGCCTCGCCGCCGTATCTTTTGTGGCTCGATGGCGCCGATATTTTGTTGTTTTGTTCGGCCTCGCCGGGACGAGGACTGAATGAGCACAGTAAACTCGAATCAGCATGGTGGGTGGAAAATGTCAATCAATCCTATGCTAATTTGTTCACCAGCTTTGTCGTGCATAGTAATCGCGTTGGCTATGAAGATGGGTTGAACTTTTGGGGCGCGGCAACTGTTTATGACCCCACAGGCACGCGGCTGGCTTACGGCCCTTATTTTGAAGAAGCCTTGACCATGGCGACACTTGACTTGAATCAGCTCCGGCACACGCGGACGCGCCTGCCGTTGATGCGCGACGAACGTGCTGAACTGGTTCAGAGAGAACTTGATCGCATCTTATCGAAATGACGCATAACAATCTAAGCATCCACACTCATCTTGCCCGCAAGATTCTGGCTGGCTTTATCCGCAGCGAAATCACGCGCGTTGGGTTTTCGCGCGCGGTCATTGGCCTTTCCGGCGGAATCGATTCAGCGCTTTCGTGCGCGCTCGCGGCGGAGGCGCTTGGCCCAGAAAATGTGTTGGCCGTGCGGATGCCTTATCGGACGTCCTCGGCGGATTCGTTGGAAGACGCCGAGAAAACGGCGACCCGTTTCGGGGTCCGGATGGAGACGATTGAGATCACGGCCATGGTCGAGCCGATGATTCAACGCGATCCGCAAATCTCCAATCTGCGAAAGGGCAATCTCATGGCGCGTGCGCGCATGATCGTCTTGTACGATCAATCGGAAGCCTTCAAAGGCTTGGTGATCGGTACGAGCAATAAAACGGAAATCCTGCTTGGGTACACCACGCTATGGGGCGACATGGCTTCTGCGATCAACCCGATCGGCGATTTGTACAAAACACAGGTCCGACAATTAGGGCGGGCGATGAACCTGCCGCAGTCAGTCATGGAGAAGGCGCCGTCCGCGGATTTGTGGGAAGGGCAGACGGACGAAAGTGAACTGGGCTTTACGTACGAGGAAGTGGATAAGCTTCTCTATCTTTTGGTGGACGAAAGATATAGCGTCGAGGATTGCATGGTCGCCGGCTATAAAAAGGAATTTGTGGATCAAGTGGTGGAGCGGGTTCGCCGCAGTCAATACAAGCGAATGATGCCGCCGATTGCCAAGTTGAGCAACCGCACCATCGGTTACGATTTTCTTTATCTGCGTGATTGGGGAACGTAGTCAGTGATCAGCGTTCAGTGAAAGTTTTGTCCTTCGCAAAGAAAGAATCGCCTTCGCGGGCTTTGCTTCTTTGCGGTAATCACTTTGCGGCTGATTGCGTAAGGCGTGTGATTAATTTAACGTGAATAATGAATAAACCAAAACCATCATCATGTCACCCTGAGGAAGCGGTTTTCAGCGACCGAGGGGTCTCGAATGAGCCTCTCCGAGATGCTTCGGGGTAAAAAATGCCCCTCAGCATGACATAATTCCCGTTATCCATTATTGACGTTAATTTA
>JBJKOR010000652.1:0-1715 GCA_046707185.1 Anaerolineales bacterium
GCACCAAGTTGACTCCGCGTTTGATTACGCTGCTCAAGATGTTGATGGAAAAACCCGGTGAAGTTGTAGAACGCGATGTTCTCTTCAAAAAAGTATGGGAAACGAATTATACCGGCGACACGCGCACGCTGGATGTTCATATTTCGTGGCTGCGACGTGCCATCGAAGTCGACCCGTTGAAACCTAAATTCCTTAAAACTGTGCGCGGTGTTGGATATCGGCTCGACATTTAGCGGATTGTCTATCCCGCGTCTCTTCTTGACCCTCAAACGAATCCTCGTTCTTCTGCCTGTCCTTTTGCTGACGGCGTGTGCTCCCCAGTCCACGCCGACGTTTTTTATTCCCCCAACGCAAGTTATCGAAATAACACCAACCCCGGTCGTGGTTCGCGTGCCCACCTCGACTGTGACTCCGCTGCCGACTGTCACGCCCACTTTCACGGTTGTTCCCGCACCCACAGCCTGCACGAATGCCCTGACCTTTGTAAAGGATATTACTGTTTTGGACAATACGCCTTTCAGCCCGGGTCAATCCGTGGATAAGCAATGGCTGGTCACCAACAGCGGCACTTGCGATTGGGATTCGCGTTATACGCTGAGATTGCTCAGCGGGCCGGCCATGGGCGCCGCGACCGAACAGCCGCTTTATCCGGCGCGGGCAGGCGATCAAGCCACGTTGCGAATTATCTTCACTGCGCCGTCAGATACGGGAACTTATATCAGTACGTGGCAGGCTTTTGGTCCAAGTGGGGATACGTTTGGCGACGTCATTTATATCCAGATTGTTGTTCAGTGAAACGATATTTTGCAGCAAGTCAAAAATCCCTATCCACGAATTCACGCTAATCTTCACGAATTCAAAATGCATTCGCGAAAATTCGCGAAGATTAGCGGATGGAAATACCTTTTGCAAAGATTTTGAGAAAGCCAGCCTTTTGGACAGTCTCCCTTTGTCGCTTTTATTGAAGGATTAGCAAAACCACAACGCCCTGATCGCTGGGCGTAATGGTGATCGCGAGGACATTGCTGTCTTTTGTAAACAGCATCTCGCCGCCTTGCCCGCCGCCCTGTGCGCTGAAGGTGGATGACCAGCCGAGGGCCTTAAGTTGATCGTTGTAAAAAGTTTGGACATCCGTGGCGGAGGCGTTCGCCTTGAAACTATACGTGTTCTTGTTGAATTCCTGCCCGGCCGTGGCTTGGGACATGATCGGGATGTTATTCCAATTGCTGACTGGCGTCCCCGTTGGATTGAGATATTGCCCAACGTCCGGCATCGAAGACGGCAGCGCTTCCAGCGTGGATAGCGGCATGGCTGAGCCGATGGCTTTGAGCGTCGAGACCGGCACCGAGGTCGCCATTGCCTCGGCGGTGGATGCCAGCCCTTTCGCCTGGTTGAGCGGGTTGGAGATCAGCCCGCAGGCGAACGAAAATAAAATCAAGATGGGCACAAAGATAATTCTAAAGTTGCGTGACATGGGTTCTCCTTTGTATTCATTATATAAAGTGCAATTGAATTTAGGAATGAGAAGATGGTACTATCCCATTTGAAATCGATACTATAATGCGGACATCGAATTTTGGAGCATTTCATGTCATCTTTGCCGTGGTATCACAAAATATCCATCTATCAAATCTATCCGCGTTCATTTTTTGACAGTAATCATGATGGGATTGGGGATATTCCAGGAATCATTCAGAAATTGGATTACATCAAAG
>JBJKOR010000653.1:0-3876 GCA_046707185.1 Anaerolineales bacterium
ATGGATGGCTTTGGTTACAACTTACCCACAACAATAATGTATATGATTATAGCTAGCGATTTTGATTGGTCCGATTATATACCCAACTTGCATCGCGAAGCAAGAGTTCGATTCTTGTGATTACCCACATTGCATTTTATGCAATGCAGACAAGGCTTTTCTGCATGTTTTAACTTATGGGTAATAACCAGTTCGATTGTCTGCAAGTCCCAGCGCATCCCTTACCCTTCCGGTTATTATCGGTTCTTCAGCACGAAAAAAAACCACAGACGGAGTCAACTTATGAATAGAGAAATTGAAAACTTTTTGTCATCTTTCGATTTTGCCGCGTCAACGAAAAAGAAATATCGCTACGTTCTCGAAGAATTGATCGACATCCCATGCCTTGACGAGCTTGACGCGGCGGGTCTGGTCGCGCACATTGAAAGACCCAATTGGGGAAATTCGCAACAATCCATTGCCCTCTTTGCTTCTCAGAAATTTTTGCGCTGGAAATACGGCGATCAGCATCCCGCCCTTGCCGCCAAGATCAAGCGAGTCATTCCGCCGCCGCGCCGGTCGCTTAATCCAGATCAGGCCGCAAAACTCATTGCCTCATTCAATGTCCATAAACCGACCGGAGCGCGCGATCTTGCCATCCTTGCGTTCGGTCTTGACACAGGTTTTCGTCGGAACGAACTTTGTTCCATGCAATTGTCCAATGTTGATTTTTATTCAAATAAGGCTGGAACATTTTGCAAAGGCGGACGCTGGGGCTACGGCGCGTTCTCACAACAGACGTCTGCCATTCTTGAGAACTGGCTTCACTTCCGCAAGCCCGCGGATGGCGTGGGAAATTTGTTTGTCAGCATGAAAACCGGCAAGGCGCTTACTGGCGAAGGAATGGGCTGTATCTTCAAAAAGTGGACCAAAGCCACAGGTATCAAGATCAGCCCCCACGATCTACGATCATCCTTTGCCACGCTTGCAACTATTTTTGGTATGCCCGCGCGCACGGGCCAGGTTGCTGGTCGCTGGAAGTCCATTGAAATGTTTGAGCATTACACGGGCAACTTGCAACTGGACGCGGCGCGTCCGTACCTCCCAATGGCGCATCTCAAACGCGATTAAATATGGATGTGGATGTTGTGGGTTCGAAACCCATCAGGCACCCAGAAAAAACTTCCGAAGTCCTAAAGACTTCCGAAGTTTTTAGTTGTCTCGGAACCCGTATTTTTCAACAATGCTCGCGATCAATGCTTTGTCGCTTGGTTGGATGTCTTCGATCTCAAAGCCTATATTGAAGTGACCGGGGCCGATATCCGGGCCGCACCATACGCTTTTGGCGGTAAAAATGATATACGGATTCTCGCTGATGTCTTCGGTGATCTCCAATTTAAGGCGTCGAGACTCGCCCACGGGAAACGGTTCTTCGCTCAACAACATGAAGCCATCTTCGTTGAGGTCCACCACGTAACCGAAAAGTTTTTGGGCGTTCTCGTCGTAGACTCTCCCGAAATAGAAAAGCTGACGTCGTTTTGTTTTTCTTCGTTCTGCCACGGCATCCCTCCATCTACTAGGAATCACACGAACTGCTTCGACATAAGACTTTTGCTGAGCACTACCTTGCGGGCTGGTTTTCCTGTTCGCGCAGGGCTTCTGTGCTTCGGAAATATTTAATGAACTTCATGGCAAAGTTATCGCGTCCCATCAACAGATCGCTGGCGCGGATGGCCCGTCCAAGCTTGACCGGATCGGTGATCGAGCAGGTCGCACCGGCTTGGATTGCCATCGCCAAAAAGATTTGATTCACGGTGAAGCGGTCGGGCAGGCCAAACGAAATATTGCTCGCACCCAGGCTGATATTCACGCCAAATTCCTTGCGGACCAATTCGATAGTCTTAAGAGTAACTTGGGCAGCTTTGCTGTCAGAGCCAACCGTCATGACGAGCGGGTCGATAATAATGTCTTCAATCGGGATGCCGATTTTGGTCGCATGCGAAATAATCGTATCCGCCACTTTGAAGCGGGCCTCCGCAGTAGGAGGAATCCCTTCGTCGCCAATCGTCAGCCCAATCACCGCCGCGTTATATTCTTTTGCAAGCGGCAAGACTTTAGCGAGACGCTCTTCTTCGCCGCTGGCAGAATTGACCAGCGGTTTGCCCTGCGCGGCTTTCAATCCGGATTCAAGCACGGCTGGCCCGGCCGAATCGATGCACAACGGAACATCCACGGCAGCGGAAACGGTCTCCACCACCTTTGCCATGGCTGTCACTTCGTCGAAATCCGGAAGTCCAACATTGACATCCAGCACTTCTGCGCCCCAGGTAACTTGTCGCTGTGCAAGTTTGGCTACGAAATCGTAATTCCCCTCGCGTAGCGCCGCGGCGAGTTTTTTGCTGCCGGTCGGGTTTATTTTTTCCCCGATCATGACGAACGATTTATCGATGCCGATGGTTATTTCTTTCGTCGCGCTCTTTAGAATAGTGTGCATGTTTGCTCCTGGCGAACTCGAATTCCAACAACTAAATCATTTTTCTTTGTTTGTACGAATCCTAACACAGTTTCCGTGAGAATGGCCGACTCGTGCTCTTTATCCGTTCTTCTCTAACGCCGCAATCATCTTTCCGAATTCCTGACTCAACTTTGGGTCGAGCGGTTCGGGCTGGTGCTCGGCGAGGATCTTGCGCGCTTTTGCCAGCGCCCAATCGCGCCCATCATCTTTCTTCGATTCCCATTCGCTGTAAGGGCGGCGATCCATGAACTGCGGTATGAAAAGCTCACGCATGTGTCGGCGGGTATGTTTCTGGGCAAGGAAATGTCCCGAAGGTCCGACCGCCGCAATGGCGTCGAGAGCGAGTGTTTCATCGTTCACTTCGATGCCATGCATCATCTTCTCGATGATGGAAAAGATTTCGCAGTCCATCATCATTTCGGCATATGACCAAATGCGGCTGCCGTGCAGGAATCCAGCGCCCAATAACATATCGGACATTACGATACTGGCCATGAACGTGGATAAACTGTTTTCGATGCCGGCCTGCCAGTTTGGCTCTTTGGCACCGGTTGCGAATGATCCCATCGAAAGCGGGATGTTATAAAAATCGGAAAGCACATTGGTGGCTGCGCCGAAGAGAAAATCTTCCGGGCCGCCGCCCGTATATGCACCGGTGCGAAGGTCTGATGCGGTTTGGGCCGCGGCATAAAAGACGGGCGCACCAGGATAAGCCAATTGCAATAAGGCGGTCGCGGCGACGACTTCCGCGTTGCCAACAGCCAGCGTGCCGGCCATGGTTGCCGGGCCTGTTGTGAGACAAGCCGACATCGTCATGAAGCCGGTTGGGATTCCAGCTTCCGCGGCCAGCAAGGCCGCGTCAAGCGAACCGCCGTCGTGTCCGAGTGGAGAAGCGGTGCATTGCATCAGCGAAAGCGGCGGACGTTTGCGAAGCGCTTTCTTTCCGCCAGCGATCATCGAGGCCATCTCGATGGCGGCTTTGGCTTCGCGCTCACTATAGACGCTTTCGGTTTGGACGTGTTTGGTGGAGTTCTCCCAGACAGCCTTGATCTCGTGCAGGCCGCGCGTTTGCGGAGGCATATCCTGCGCCGAAACCGGAACCCAATGAAATGCAATTTCCTCGGTGGTGTCGGCAATGCGGGCGATATCGATCACGTCCTGCAGTTTTGACACGCGCCGCTGTCCGGTTTGGATATCGATCACTTCCACGCCGCAGCCATCGGTGCCGAGGAAAACATGATTGCCATCCAGCGGCAAATCCTGATGTGGATCGCGCGCCGCCAACGGATAAATCGGCGGACATTCCTTGAGCGCCGATTCGATCAGTTCGCCTTTGGCTTTGACGATCTTCCGCTCGCGGTCGACCTCGGCGCCATGCGCTG
>JBJKOR010000654.1:0-1839 GCA_046707185.1 Anaerolineales bacterium
CCTCTCAAGGTAATCTGTTTGCGGGTTTTTCGCGCCATTGAAGTAATCGATCCAAACGGTGGAATCAACTACCAGCATACGTTAGTTCCCTGTGCGGGAGAGACGTAGCTCGTGAAGATTGCCTTCCCACTTCAACTTGCCGCGCAAACTGCGGATCTCACCTTGCTCGCGCAATAGGATCAAAGTACGTAAAGCTTCCTGCACGACTTCGCGCTTGGTCTTGATGCCGGTGAGCTTTTGGGCACGCGCGATGAGCTTATCATCCAAAACAATATTGGTTCGCATTTCGGTCTCCTGTTGATGTGTATAACCTTATAAGATGATGTGTATTATACAACCAATCAATAGAATTTGGTGATTACCTGGTGCTTAATGAATATCTCTCTTGTAGAGAAAGAAGCTGCCCTTTTCATATTATTCCTCCAGCGTATGGAGCAGGTCAGGTAACATGGCTGGTGATTTCAGAACCCTGCGGGCGGATATGCTATTCAATTGATTCAGACGAGCAAGATTCAATAAAGCCCCGTAGATACCAGTTCCCGCCTTTGCACTGAACAGTTTTGCCTGTTTCCTCGCCGATAAATTGGAAAATTCCGGCTCAGCATGTAACTCCAACAGGATTGCATTGGCTCTTTGGATGGTTTCGCCGATAAGGTGTACCAATCTTTCCTCATCGTTGTCGCTCCATTCCACTTCTTTCCTTTTAGGTGGAGACGGCGTCTTTGTCTCGGAATAAGTTCGCAGGATCTGTGCCCAGTGATTTGCCCGGCTGGGAACTGACACAACCTTGAATGATGGTAACAAGAGTCCGGTTAATGCCTTACCCGTGACACAGTCCGTATCCAACCCGAATACGCGATCCTGATAAATGAATGGTTGATCTGTGTTGGAATAATTATGATGGCCCACCAATAATGGTTTGTCGCTATCATACAGCTCGTACCAGGGGCAATCAAAATGCGTTCGCAAATGTTTGTCTCCGCCCATTGTTCCACACAGCACTGTTGCAAGCTGTTGTGATAGAGGCAGACCCGGTTCAAAATATCCGTGCACAACCAAGGCATCCGGCAGATCAAGATACAACGGCAGTGTGCTCATAAACGTCAGAGCATCCGGATATGTATCTCCAAATTGAATTTGGCTGATTTTCTGGGAACGTGCCAGTTTGACTTCATGCTTGTCGGCGCGCACATGCTTGCGTTCGTGATTGCCCATGATCAGGAAGGCGTTTGGCTTTTCCTGGAAGAAATTCAATACTGCCGGGGTGTCGGGGCCCCGATCTACACAATCTCCAACGGAAATAATCGAATCGTTTTCGGCCAAGCCCGCTTTATCCAATAAGGATTGAAGCTCGTCATAACATCCGTGAATATCGCCGATCACCAAGGTTTGCATTGGATGATTATATAATACCCGCGGTCAAAAATTGCATTGCCTGCGGTCTAAATGCAATTTTTGATCGAGTGCGATATAGCCAGGTCGAAGCTACATTGCAATGTCTCCTTTGTATCCAACGATTTTCTAAAACTCTGACTCGACCCCTCGACTTCGCTCCCTCTGCGAGGACTTCGCAACACAGGCCTGTCTCTCCCCTAACGGGGATGCTTCGCGATCGGACTCTGCCATGCACGCACGCAGGGATAACGTCCCGAAGGTTAGGAAATGCAAAGTCTTTTGCTTGAGAAAAAACCTTCGGGACGGTTTAGCCACTGAACGCCTCCGCCAACAGACTCTCAAACAATCCCTCGACCTGTCTCTCGGACTCAGCCATACGCACACGTAGCGACTCGACCCGTGCCACCACGGATGCAAACTCTTCTTGTTTACTCAGCGGTGGGA